>CAZOGR010000090.1:0-6087 GCA_964579355.1 uncultured Dehalococcoidales bacterium
GAGCAAGGACTATTTTCTTGAGATGGATATTGGCGTGCGAATCGGCGAAATTGGATACGAAGAGCTGGACGATGATGGCAGAAAGGGAAATCAGCGAGACGGTAACGCCGGTCCAGGTATTGGTAAAGCCTTTGAAAAGGAGGTAGACGGCGGTAAAGGCGTTTAAAGCGCACATACCGGCGCAGTATGAACCCTGGACAGCCGCGTAATTAGCGTCGATACGGAAGGTGTTAATCTCGGATTTGACCATATAACAGGGCGTTTCTCATATACAGGGTAGAGGATAAGCCGGTGCCGGTCAGCCGTTTCTGGCTGAGGATTCGGTGATTTGACAGCTCTCGATTTATTGTAGCATGGATGAGTATCACATAACAGTACCGGCGCTTATCTGTTCAAGGCAGCAAGGACGTTTTCCGTATCGGTAACCCAGCCGAAAATTTCCTTGATGTTATCGATGCTCGGCTGCTGGCGGGAGGGGGCAGTAGCGGCGCAGGCGTCGGAGACGAGTACCGGCAGGTATTGGAGCTGGCTGGCTTCCCGGAGCGAGGTTTCGACGCAGACGTTGGTGGCGACACCGGTAAAAAGAAGATAGCGGATATCGAAGGTGCGGAGCATCATATCGAGTTCAGTCCCGGAAAACGCCCCGAAGCGGCGCTTGACGATAACCATTTCACCGGAGAGGGGCTTGAGTTCGTCGATTATTTCGGTACCCCAGGTACCTTCGAGGACAGAGCCGTGACGATAATCGGGATCGTTGATTCTTTCCGGTGGTATATGGAAGCGGGACATCGGGCCGACTTCCCGGACATCGGCGGTGAGTCGATGGACAGCATAGACGACTTTAACGCCCCGTTTACGGGCAGCTTCGATAATCTGCCGGTTGGGTTCAATCGTTTGCCCTATTATGTTCATGTCTTTTCCGGCGAGGTCGAAGATGCCGCCCTTTTTCACGAAGGCGTTCTGCATGTCGATAACGAGGACGACCGTCCTGGCGAGGTCGATTTCAAGCGGGGCAGGTTCAGCCCGGAGGGTGGCAATCGATTGTTTCTCCATTTTTTTCTCCTGTTATTGTCTCTCTTGAGGCAGACAGTCGATTCTTTATTCGCCGGCCTGAAGTTTAAGCAACTTATTTCCGGGTCTTCTGTAAAAGTTCGTTGAGCGGTGTGCCGGAATACAGGTAACTCATATCGTAGGCGTAAATGAGGAGGTTGTCTTTTATCATGTCGTCGATTATCTGGTACCGCTGCCGTCTTTTCTCTTCGGGCATCATATCGTTGACGGTGATAAAGATAGCCCCGGCGGTTTTAATGTTGAGTTTACTGGCCTTGTTAATGCTCTGGAGCAGGTGAACACCGGTCTGGCAGACAGTATCGATAAAGAGGTAGCTGGTGCCGGACGGCCGGGGAGGCTGGAACTCGTAGGTTTCGTTATCGATAATGACGACGCTCTTGTTTAGTTCACAGGCAAGGAAGGAACTTAGCTGCAGGGCGGCGGTGCTGAGGGAACAAATGGTATCGAACTGCCAGCCGAGGAGTCCGGAAAGGCGGGCGAGGAGTTTGGCGAGGCTGGCGACGACGGGTGGTTTGAAGACGAGGCCGAAGGCATTCCAGATGGCTTCCCGGTGGAGACGGGTGTCTTCGACAACGACCGAAGAAGAGTGTTTCAGTTCGCCGTATTTTTCTTCCGAATGGCGGCTGGTAAAGCAGCCTTTAGCGGCATCGCGGAGGTTCGCCCAGCTCGTCGAGAAATCGGTCCACTCGAGAGCGGTATCGCGAAAAGAGAGGATATCCCGGGTCAGTCCCGGGTCCTGCTTGCCGGAAAGGCTGGCCCTTAGCCGTCCGATGCACGCCCGGAGGTCTTTTTCGAGCAGGGGTAAAAGTTTCATGGTGTCGCCGTCAAGGAGCGACTGAAACATATCCGAGGCGCGGAGGATTTCCAGTGATGAGCTGATTTCTGCCAGCATACCTGCCCAGTAATGGTAGGGATGGGGCAGCGAACCGAGAGCAAGGCTGACGCTTTTCAGTTCGGATTCGAGATTAATCAGAGAAACATCGACGCGGGACCGGTCGAAGGTGTCCGGTAACTGGCTGATATAGCGGTTGAGCAATACATAAGCAAACTCGCGGCCGGACTTGTCCCGGTTGGCGAGGCTTTCCTGGTAGCGGGCGAATTCGGATTCATCGACCAGGTACTTACCGCGGGGATTATCGCGGGGCAGGGTCTGCAGGACACCGGACTTAATCAGGTTCAGGACGCTCGACTTACTGTAGGAAAGGCTTTTCGCGATATCGTTGACCGATAAAGGCATACGTTCATCTCCGTTATCAGATTTACGGGAGTATTCTCCGTATCGATATGAATTTGCGTAACGAATGGTTTGATTATACACAAAAAATTACCAGAGCGCAAGAATTATGCGTATTAATTTAATATGAAATGCGCAATATACGTGCTCACTGTACGAGAAATATGCATATTATGCAATTGACCCTTTGTCAAATCCGATTCTAAGCAGGCATAATATGTCATTATCGATAAGGAATCAGGCCCTGGATTATTCATGCGGATTTTTCGACTCAATTTGATGCGCAGGCACGTTACAATCGGAAGCGGTATCAAAATTCCACCAATGATGTGATAATACAGGTTTCCGCATGTTCAAAAATACCGGAGAGTTGTTCGGAATCAATCGGAGATACAAATAAATACTTATCAGGAGACGGTAGTTGACAACAAGAATTGGCATCAACGGATTCGGTCGGGTCGGCAGGTTAACGCTGAGGTCGATTAACCAGAGGTACAGGGACTCGCTGGAGGTGGTGGCAATTAATGGGAGGAAAGACACTACGACGGACGCTCATTTATTAAAGTGGGACAGTACTTACGGGCGATACCCGGGGACGGTGGAGGCGACGGACGGGGCTGTGGTTGTCGATGGCAGAGAAATCCGGGTCTTTTCCGAGCGGGACCCGGAGAAAATATCGTGGACGGATTATGGAGTCGATATTGTCATCGAATCGACCGGAGCGTTTACAAACGGCCGTAAAGCCGCCGACCATTTAAAAGGGGACGTCAGAAAAGTGATTGTCTCGGCCGGATGTGACAATGCGGACGTGACGGTAGTACTCGGTGTCAACGAAAACAAGTACACTCCGGAAAAACACCAGGTAATCTCCAACGCTTCCTGTACGACGAACTGCCTGGCTCCGCTGGTTAAAGTGCTGCACGAAAGTTTCGGAATTGATTCCGGGCTGATGACGACGGTCCATTCCTACACCAACGACCAGCGGTTGCTGGATGGCACTCACAAAGATTTGCGGCGGGCGAGGACCCAGGGAGTCAGTCTGATTCCGACCAAGACCGGGGCGGCGAAAATGATTGGTGTGGTCTATCCCGAACTGAACGGGAAGATAGACGGCATGTCGATGCGGGTGCCGACGAGTACGGTCTCGGCGGTCGATTTCGTGGCCCGGATGAAAAATCCGGTAACGAAGAAACAGGTCAACCAGGCGTTTCAGGAAGCAGCCCGTTCGATGCCCGGGATAATCGAATACTGCGACGAACCTCTTGTCAGTATCGATTTTAAAGGAAATCCAGCCAGCTCAATTCTTGATGCTCTCAGCACGATGGCAATCGAGAATATGGTCAAAATACTGGCCTGGTACGATAACGAATGGGGGTACTGTTGCCGGTTGGCGGACCTGGTCGCTTACGTAGCGGGAAAGGGATTGTAGGTTTAATTCTGCCGGGATTAACCGCTTGCGAATTCGCGCAAAGGCCGGGACTTTTCGTATAATACAACTGTATGGCCGCGTCGCAATCGCCGGATAATCAGTCAAAATCATCTCCGTGGGCAGTTTTTGCCCACTTCGACTTTTTCCTGATGTGGTCGAGCGGGGTGGCGATGACGATTGCGATGCTGGTGCGTACCCTCGTCTCCACCCAGTGGCTCTATGACACGACCGGTTCGGCTTCGCAACTGGGACTGCTCGGTGCGGTCCAGTTCGTCCAGTTGCCGATGGCTCTCTACGGCGGGTCACTGGCCGACCGGATGGACCGGAAGCTGCTGATGATTCTGACTCAGGTCGTCGGTACGTTACTGCTGGTTCTGCTGACGCTGTTAGCTGCTTTCGACGCTCTGGCGCCGTGGCATATCTTCCTGGTTACCGGTATTTCCAGCATGGTTAACACCCTTGGTTCTTCTGCTCGCCCGGCGATGCTGCCAAGGGTGGTACCCCGGAATCTTTTGACTCATGCGGTGACCGTCCTCCACGTTACCGGACAACTGGCTACGGTTTTCGGGCCGATTCTTTTCTGGTGGTTCTACGAGGGTTTAGGGATAACCCTTTCGTTCGGCATTGCCACCGTTCTCAGTCTGGTC
This sequence comes from uncultured Dehalococcoidales bacterium, assembly GCA_964579355.1. Classification (GTDB taxonomy): domain Bacteria; phylum Chloroflexota; class Dehalococcoidia; order Dehalococcoidales; family UBA2162; genus MGML01. Next base: position 4,382 of record CAZOGR010000090.1, read on the forward strand.
AGCGTCGTTATGCCGATGCTGATTAAGGTTTCGGGGAAGCCGGAAAGCGTCACCCGCGAGAGTATGTGGACGTCACTCAAGAACGGCTGGAAATTCGTTATGAAACATTCGCTGCTGCCGGGTATCTTTCTGCTCGACTTCGGGGTGATGATTGTCAGTTTCTACCGTCAGCTTTTCCCGGTATTCGCCGACCAGCTTTACGGGCTGGGGGCGGACGGTACCGGCATGTTGAATTCAGCAAGCGCGGTCGGCGGGATTATCGGGACGCTGCTGGTGTTTTATGCCGGGAGGTACCGGCGTAAAGGGGTGATGGTTCTCATTGCCACTTTCATCTACGCGGTATTTTTGATTGCCTTCGGTATCAATACGAATTTTATCTTCGGACTGGTGATAATCGCCGTGCTCGGTATGGCTGATTCGATTACGGTGACCTTGCGGCAGGTCATCGTTCAACTTACGACACCCGACCCGATGCTGGGGAGGGCGGCTTCCATTCGGTCGTTCGCAGCGATGAGTGCCAACAACCTCGGTCAGCTCGAAGTGGGGATTCTTTCGGGACTTATCGGCGCCGGGCCGACAATGCTGCTGGGAGGGATTCTTTCAGTGCTGTTTACCGGGCTAATCTGGAAATTCATGCCGGGTATCCGGAAGTATGTATACCCGTAGACGCCGGTCGTGACCTGAGGCAGGAAGAGTGGAGACAGGAACTCAGGAAGCGGGGTTGATTCTTTCGAGGATAGCCGAAAGCTCTTCTTCAGCCGGGAGGAGTTTTGAGAGGACGACCGGGTACCAGGACTGGCGGCTTTCGTTTTTCACCGGGCTGTCGCACAGCGTAAAAAGTATTTCAGTAAACATGAATGCCTGATTAATAATTTGACATAAAGTAATAGTATTAGTCGGGTTAATCGTTTTTCGAACAAGTTCGTCGCGACTGTTTCTTCTCGAATCGAGGACTTCCTCATAGGTATCGCAGGGGAAGCATAATGTATTCCATTCGAGGATGTGTTTATCGGAGCAGCACTCAATCCAGCGGTATTCGAGTAACTGGCAATAGAGGAGGAGCAGGTGAAAGCGGTCCTCTTCAGTCGGCTGTCGCAGGCTGTGGAAAAGCTGGCTGAGGAGGTTCAGGTGCAACCGGTTTCTTTCCCGGTATTCGGTGCCGAAAAGAAACCGATGGATGTTCGATTGAATCGCATCATATTCCGATTTCAGCTCCGCAACCGGGTCAGTCAACGAAGGATACAGCCGGTAATAGTGGTGAGAGATAATCGGTTGCAGGGCCAGTTCGAATAAAAGCTGGGTTTTTAAAAGGTTATTCGGTTGCAGTTCATCGGAGAAAGCGGGCAAGGCGGCGTTGAGGAGGTAGTTGGCGCTGAAACCCCAGGATATCCAGAGGGAGTAGTCGCCGGGTGTCTGTGCCCATGAAAAAACACTGGCGTTAAAATTATCGAGAGCTTCTTTTAGATGTTGCCTGGTTGAATCCACGGTGGGCTGACTCCTGCTGTAACAAAGCTGATTGTACTATCTGCTCGTGATCAGCGCAAGTATTCGAGTCAGAAAACGATTGGTAAACTGGGAAGAAGAAACCGCCCTGACAAAGAGCGGTTTCTTCTTCCTTCACCGTAATGATTTTATCGATTCGCTAGGGAATCGGGAATTTCCAGGCGTTGATGACAGCCAGTACGGCGGGCATGGTCAGGCCGGTT
>CAZOGR010000091.1:0-1638 GCA_964579355.1 uncultured Dehalococcoidales bacterium
CAACCGGCGTCAAAGTTGAACGCGGCATGCTCCACGACGGACTCGGCAAATACCTTTCGCAAATAATCCAGAAAGCTCCCGGCTCGACCGCCGATATCGTCGGTATCCTGAAGGAACGAAAAGTCGATGTCGTTATCAACTACCTCCCCGTCGGCAGCGAAGAAGCGACCAAGTGGTACATGGAGCAGATTCTCCAGGCCGGCTGCGGCGTCGTTAACTGTATCCCGGTCTTTATCGCCCGCGAAAAATACTGGCAGAAACGTTTCGAAGAAAAAGGCCTGCCTATCATCGGCGACGATATCAAATCACAGGTCGGCGCTACCATTACCCATCGCATGCTTGCCCGCCTCTTCATGGATCGCGGCGTCAAGCTCGAACATACCTATCAGCTCAATTTCGGCGGCAATACCGATTTCTATAACATGCTTGAACGGGAACGCCTCGAATCGAAGAAAATCTCCAAGACGAATTCCGTCACCTCCCAGCTTGATTACGAGATGAACCCGGATGATATCCATGTCGGCCCCAGCGATTACGTTCCCTGGCTGAAAGACCGGAAATACTGCCACATCAAGATGGAAGGCAGAACCTTCGGCGATGTCCCCCTGATTCTCGACATGAAACTCGAGGTCTGGGACAGCCCGAACTCGGCCGGCGTCGTCATCGATGCCCTGCGCTGCTGCAAGCTGGCGCTCGACCGGGGACTCAAAGGCTCGCTTGTCGGGCCGTCGTCCTATTTCATGAAATCACCGCCAGTACAGTATACCGACCCGGAAGCTCACCAGCTTGTCGAAAAGTTTATCGCCGAGAACCGGGCGGACAGCAAGCCTGCCGCTCCGGCTAAAAACGAAAAAGCGAAGTCATAACAGGCTCGATGGTTTAAGCGGTCATGAAGATAGCGTTAGTTTCTCCGTATGACTTTGCGTTCCCTGGTGGAGTTACCAGTCACATTTCGTCACTGGAGATATACCTTACCCGGATGGGGCATGAGGTAAGAGTGATTGCCCCGGCGTCGAGAGAAATCAAACTCTTCGGCGACCGGTTTATCCCTATCGGTAAACCCCGGGCGATTCCCAGCAGCGGTTCGGTTATACGGATTAGTACCTCGTTTCATCTCGCTCCGACAATCAAGGAAGTGCTGGAACGGGAAAAATTCGATATCGTCCATCTTCACGAGCCGTTCATGCCGATGCTCTGCAGCGCCGTCCTGCGTTTTTCGAATTCGGTCAATATCGGTACCTTCCACGCCTGGGACGGCAGGCCCGGCTATGACTGGGGAAAACCCATCAGCACCTGGATGATAAAGCGGCGGCGGCGTAAACTCCACGGCCACATCGCTGTCTCCAACATGGCTATGAGATACGCCCGGAAATACGTTCCCGGCGAGTACACGGTCATTCCCAACGGCATCGATATCGAGAAGTACTCCGATGACGTCAAGCCGCTTGAACGGTTCTCCGACGGGAAGAAGAACATCCTGTTCTTCGGCCGGCTGGAACGCCGCAAAGGCGGTATTTACCTGATGCGGGCGTTCGAAACCGTTCACAAGGAAATACCGGATACCCGGCTGATTATGGCCGGCCCGGGCACCGCCCTTCGCCGGATATACGAAAAATGGGTCGAAGACCGCCACTTCAC
>CAZOGR010000091.1:1738-4549 GCA_964579355.1 uncultured Dehalococcoidales bacterium
CGGGCACCGCCCTTCGCCGGATATACGAAAAATGGGTCGAAGACCGCCACTTCACGCCGGACGATATCGTCTTTACCGGCTACGTCGCCGAAGAAGATAAAGCCCGGTACTTCAGGACGGCCGATATCTACTGTTCTCCGGCAACCTCGCGGGAGAGTTTCGGCATCGTTCTCCTCGAAGGCATGGCTGCCTCTAAACCGGTTGTCGCCAGCAATATCGATGGCTACAACAGCGTGGTCACCCACGGAAAAGACGGCCTGCTCTTCCCTCCGAAAGACTCGAACTATCTCGCGGATGCCCTCATGCAACTGCTGCGCGATGAAAACCTGAGAAACACCCTTGCGGCCAACGCCCGGGCAACCGCCGAAACCTACAGCTGGGAGAAAATCGCCCGGAGGGTTTCGGACTACTACGATAAAATCTTCATGGAATACCGGAACAAGATATAACCCCCGATACAAAATGGCTTTGACTGTCCCGGATAAGAAATAAAGACGAGGATAAAGGCGCGTGGGTAACCAGATAAAAACCAGCCCGAAAGTGAATAGCGGCTTGAACGGGTTTCGCCGGAACTTGGGTTCTTATTTTACTCCTCTTTTGCTCAAGCCGCTCTCGAAAACGTTTATCACGCCTAATATGATTACCGTTGCCGGCTTTCTTGTTACCCTGGTAGCCGCCGGGCTGATAGTGACGGGACACCTCTTCGCCGCGGGATTTGTCGTGCTCGCGGCCGGATTCGCCGACCTCCTCGATGGCTCTCTCGCCAGAATGACGAACCGGGTAACGAAATTCGGCGGAATTCTCGATTCAACCCTCGACCGCCTTTCCGAAGCCTCGATTCTGCTGGCTCTGCTGGTGATGTACGCCACGAACGGACCCGTCCTGGGAACGTGGATTACCGGTATCACCCTGATAAGCTCGATGATGGTCAGCTATATACGTTCGCGGGCTGAAACGGCTGGAATCGATTGCGAAGTCGGAATATTTACCCGGCCCGAAAGAGTCGTTGCTTTTGCTCTCGGACTGCTCTTCAGTTCATTTGGAAATACACTATTGATTGTTCTCGGCATCGTTGCCGCTCTGAGCGTTTTCACGGTCGCCCAGCGGCTCTGGCATGCCTGGAAACAAGCTGGTAAATAACGCTCTCGGAGGTGAAAAATGCCGGTTACCGTAGTTGTTGGCGCACAGTGGGGAGACGAAGGAAAAGGAAAAATCGTGGATATGCTGGCGGAGAAAGCCGACCTTGTCGTTCGCTTCTCCGGAGGGGATAACGCCGGGCATACCATAATCAACAATATCGGAAAATTTGCCTTGCGGCTGGTTCCCTCAGGTATTTTCAATCCGGCGACAACCTGCGTCATCGGGAACGGCACGGTTATCAACCCGGCGGTTCTCCTTGAAGAAATGGCCTCGTTGAACCAGCGGGGAGTCGCAACCGATAATCTGCTCATCAGCGACCGGGCGAACCTTATCATGCCCTGGCACCTCGTCATAGAAGGCTACGAAGAAGAAGCCAGGGGCAAGAGCGCTATCGGCACCACCCGGAAAGGAATCGGTCCGGCCTTCTCCGATAAGATTGCCCGCCTCGGCATACGAATGGGCGACCTGCTTGATAAAGATGCCTTCGCCGAACGGCTGAAAGATATCCTCGAATACAAGAATAGCATACTCGCCGGCGTGTATCATGCCGAACCCCTTTCGTTCGAAGAGATTTTTAACCGGTACTGCGAATACGGCAAGGTACTTGGTAAGTATATCTGCGAGACGACCGAGGTGCTGGATACCGCCCTTCGTCAGGGGAAGCGAGTCCTCCTCGAAGGCGCCCAGGGAACCCTGCTCGACCCGGATTTCGGTACCTATCCGTACGCTACCTCGTCATCGCCCTCAGCCGGCGGCGCCTGCATCGGCGCCGGTATCGGACCGTCGAAACTTGACACCGTGCTCGGTGTCTATAAGGCCTATATCACCCGCGTCGGGGCCGGTCCCATGCCGACCCGGCTCGATGATGAAGTCGGAGAGCTGATGCGCGAACGCGGCCACGAGTACGGCACGGTCAGCGGCCGGGCACGCGACTGCGGCTGGTTCGACGCCGTTGCCGCCCGTATGACGAACCGTATCAACGGCTTTACCGGGCTGGTGATTACCAAGCTCGATAACCTCGACGTCTTCCCGACGATAAAAATCTGTACCGCCTACGAACTCGACGGTCGCATCATCGAAAATTTCCCGGCCGGCGTTTCGACGCTCGCCAGGGTGAAACCGGTCTACGAGGATATGCCCGGCTGGAACACCGATACCACCTCGGTTCGAAATTATACAGACCTTCCCGAAGCCGCCCGCAACTATATCGAACGCCTCGAAGAACTGATTGGCTGTCCGATTAACATCGTCTGCGTCGGCCCGGAACGGGCACAATCGATTACGAAGAAGGCGATACTATAACAAGAAGAGAAGAAGCGTAACCATCGGATAACAAAAAATCCCTCTCAATCTCCCTTTTTAAAGGGAGAAGCTGAACCGTTAACCTTACTTCATACTACCGGAGAGGGATTTTAAATGGCTGTCAGTGAGGTGGAATTTGCCCGAAATACGCACCGCTCTGAAAATCGATATTCCTCGCATCATGGAACTCTATGACCAGCTGTCGCTGGGCGGTTCCGAGGCGGAAAAGCAGCCGGCCGGCCCGCCCGAAGCGCTGGAGAAGGCATTCGAGGCAATTGAGGCCATGCCCGGCTGCGAACTTATCGTCGCCGAAGACGGGGGTAAGGTAATCGGTTCCCTCATGCTGACGATTGTCCCCAGCCTGGGGCA
>CAZOGR010000091.1:4649-6083 GCA_964579355.1 uncultured Dehalococcoidales bacterium
ACCATCCAGTGCTCGAAAGGTGAACCGATACCTCCGCGTTCGATTCTACCCGGATAAGAAAACGCTTCTCGGGTAATCTCTTCAACCCTGCGGTAATCCTTCGGTTCTTCAGTTCTGATATGAATATGCATTAAAGAATACTTGCCTCTAAATCTCCCTTTCGAACACCACCCTGTCCAGCCCGGGACCTGCGTAGTCCTTCACTACCGGGACTCCTTCTTCGTTCGGTTCGCCGAGTAACCGCATACCGAGACTCCGGTGGAAAGCGATTGATGCCACGTTCCCCTGCCCGGTAATCGCCTTTATTCGATTGCAGCCGTGTTTTCTGGCCAGTTCGATAAAGTACTCGTAAAGAGCTCGACCCACCCCTCTTTTTCGATACAGGGCTCTCACACCGATAAACTTGACGTACCCGGTGGATTCGGTCTGCGAGAATAAACCGAAAAGGTAGCCGATAACCTGTTTCCCTTCCCGCACGATAAGGGCGGTGTTGCCGAATTCATAGAAGAAAACCGGATTGTGCTCCCTCCTCAGTCCGTCGATATGGTCGCTATTCCAGAAATCGTTGATATCGGTGATTATCCGGTCGTAATCATCCTTGGTACAAATATCGGTATTCCACTCGGTATTCATGATAATCTTTTCTTTCTGAACTTGAACAATACCGCCTTGTTCGTTATCCTGAGTTTCCCGGTTTTTCGTATGACTGATTCCACATGGTCGTGAAACTCCTGAAAATACTGAATCATCAAAGCCAGTTGCCGTTCTTCGAAACAGGAAGCCAGATACAGCAGCAGAGCATCGGTATCCGATGTCACGACATCATTAAAAAAATCGAAACGGTCAACAACATCGAAGGCTGACGATAGAATTTCTTCCCCGTTTTCCATACTGAAACTCTCGACGATATCATCGTTACTGAAAATCAGACGATTATCGAATCCTTCCGCAATGGAAAAGAGCTCCCTGAAATTCTCTCTCGTCAATGTCGAGGCATAGCCGTACCCGTCATCGGTCATCAGGCGGTTTATCTCGGTAAATATTCGTTTTTTATCATCGATGTGATACAGCATATGGTTGACAATAACCATCTGGTACGTATTGCTCGGAAATGGTGTCTCGCAGGCATCCGTGACGCAATACTGAAATCTGGCATCATCACCGAGTGCTTCGCGGGCAGCCTTCGTCATGCCCGGTGAAATATCGGACAGCATGATATGCAGCTTCTCAGGAATGTCTGCCAGGTTTCTTTTCCACAGCAGTCCGTTGCCGCAACCAAGGTCGACGACCTTTTCGATGCCGGTGAAGTCCATATGCCTGAACATGAAAACCTGTAAGTATTCCCTGTTTTCGGTATAGCGGTAGACCTGAATCCGGGCATTCAGCCGGTTCTCGTTGGAATACTGGTCGTCGGAAAATCGTTTTATCCGGTCA
>CAZOGR010000092.1:0-6080 GCA_964579355.1 uncultured Dehalococcoidales bacterium
AAAGAATACGCCGGATTCGTTAAAGGTAACGCTTCGGTCTGGCGGGAAGCCTGGCAAAACGTCATGGGAGACAATACCGTACTCCGAACCGATGCCCGGTGGGATGGTATGGTAAAACACTTGGGCTACGAATCGGTCAGCGTTCATCCCTACGTTCGTGAAACCTTAGCGAGGGCTATTACCACCGATAAAGCATTGATTAACGCCTCGCAGGACCGACTTCGTGAAGTGGAGGTTATCCCAGATGCCCGCTTGGAATATCGTGTTCGAACTCATCTCAGCCTAGCCAGAAAACTTGCGAGTAGCGTGTTTGCCTTTTCTCCACCGTCAGGGATTCACGTTGCCGTGATACCGGCAGCCAGCGACCGGGTACGGACCGCCGGCATGTACAGTACCGCAACCGAAGAAATCTATATTTCTCTCGAGATGATGGCCAGGGCAAAGACGATGATTGATACTCTGGTACATGAACTCGCTCATCACCGGCAGTACCGGACCAGGGGAGAGGCTGAGGACCTGACGCCGTCTCATTCTGAAGCGATGACCTATATCGCCGCCGAGGTGGTCAGGGTAATTACCGGCGGCGGGTTTGATGAACTGCTTAAGGAGGTTATCTGGTGATGTATCATACTTCACAAAAACAAACACAGGATATCGTTTCTTTCGGAATGATTCTTCTCTTGATGACGTTAACGGTTGGTATGACGAAATCCCTGTTTTCCGAAGAATCGGAGCCGGAAATAAACCTCCTCCCGATGGCAAAAGCCAAAAAACCAGTCGTTACCGTTGAGTGTCCTATCTGTTCCAGGATTATTGATATTCCGGACTATGGAACGATTACCCGAACCGAGGCGCTCAGGCGGCATATCGAAAAAGAACATGCTCCCGGCTCTGGTTTACACCGATTACCTGCATTCGTGGAAACCGGAGAGTGCGTGCCTCCACGGTACCGCCATCTCATCGGATGGTTGAATGCCCCAATACCCGGGTACAGTTTGAATGTCGATCTATTGCCATCGGTTGACGTTGAAACCGGGGAGAAAAAGATAGACGCTGTCATGAAACAGCTTCAAACCGGGGTCGAGAGCATTCAGAGTAGCGACCAGTTTCGCCTGTTTCTGACGACCATGTCGAAATTTCACGATTACTCCATCGGTAATCAGATTCTCATCATGTTCCAACGGCCTGATGCCACCAGAGTCGCTGGCTTCACGACATGGAGGAATCTTGGACGCTGGGTGAAAAAAGGAGAGAAAGGTATTGCTATACTGGCGCCGGTCATGCCTCCCCGTCCAGTGTGCCCTGCCTGCGGAGGGAAGGTTGCTAAAAATGCCCGGTATTGCCCGAATTGTGGAGAAGCGCTGGAAGAAATGGTGGATTCACCCCGATTTTTTCGGGTTGTGTATGTTTTCGATGTCAGCCAGACCGAGGGTAAGCCCCTGCCCGAGTTTGCTGTGCCGGTGCTTACCGGCGAGGCTAACGAGAGTTTATTTGCCAGCTTGCTGGCTCACATGAAACAGCAGAGCGTCAATGTGGATTTTGACTCGAAACCTGAGATGGACCCTGCAATAAAAGGCTATTACAGTCCTGCCGGAATCTGGGTACGTCCGGAGGAGTCGAGAGCGCAGCAGCTGAAGACGCTGCTCCATGAAATCGCCCACTATTACTCTGAAGGCGTATTTCGCATACCGAGGGCGGATGCGGAGACCATCGCCGAAAGCGCCGCTTTTGTCGTGGGCGCCCATTACGGCTTCGATACGGGAATTCGTTCCTTTCCTTACGTGGCGTTGTGGGCGCGGGATAAGAAGGTGCTCGACCAGAACTTGACCGCTATACGCCGGGTGGCCGGCACAATACTTGAGGCACTGGAGAAAGCGCCGACAATTGATCGCCTCCCGATGATAATACAATGCGCCTGGTGCGGTAAGTACCTAGGAGAAAAGGCGCCTTACGAGGATAATTCGGTCACGCACGGGATATGCCCGGAGTGCCTGGCAAAATACCTCCCGATAAAGAAGAGCAATCAATCGCCTTAAAACTAACATTTTTCCGAGTGAAACAGGAGAAGAGTGTGATCGCAGATAGACGGAAAGCCTTCAAGACAGGCGGCTCAAAAGGCGTTACTTTACCGAAGAAATGCCAAATAGGAGAATCGGTGACAATAGCCTGCGACAACCGCCTTATCCTGGTGGACACCACGGGGCAAATACAAGAGGACGATTTAATGAGGTTCTTTATTGGTTGGGTGCAGCCGATGTTCCGGGATTGGTGGAGACAACAACAAGAAATGAGTGCTCTCGACAACTATACCAGGCTGGGCAGGAAGATCGTAGATGGCAATTGATCTCAAACCCTCTCGCGGCGGTTTTCTCCGGCCGTTCGGCTGCGGCTGGTTTATCCGCGAGTATCTGCTCGGCAACGGTCCGGAAGGCTCGACAAGCATTGACCCGAAGCGGGGTGCTCCCCAAGCTGACATCAACTTCGAGTACAAGGAAGCCCTAGCCCGGGCTACAGCTCGGGAACGTGCCGAAAGAATCCTGAGCAATATGGTGGTCAAGGGCGCCGATGTTACCGAAGAGGAAGCGGAGAAAATCTACCAGCGAGAATTGAAAAGGGTCTCCCGAAAATTCACACGAATGAGGTATCATTCCTTTCTGGTATATTTCGGGATTCTCAAGCGGCTCGGGTGGGTAGAGGCGACCAATCGGACAGAGGCTTCCGCCATCCAGGAAAACTATCCATTAGCCCCGGAGCGGACGTACTACAGGCTGACTAAAGCCGGCATGGAATCCAGTGAAGAACTTTGGACAAATCCCCAGTATACCCTTTACCCGGAAAATGGCCGCAGCCACCAATCGAAGCACACCGGCTGGCCACGCCGTAAAGTGAGGACCACCAGGTAAAACCGGCAGTGAACCCGGTGAGCCTATTTAACCCTGGTGCGTTTGTCTATCAAAGCTTTAGTAAGCTGGTAATCAGTCTCCAGGTTTAGCCAGAACCGTGCCGAAATCTCCGGTATGACTTCCTCAAGCTGAAGCGCCGTATTAGCGGTAATCGACTTCTTTCCCTTAATTATTTCGTTAATCGCGTTAAGCGGCCGCCCCATGCGCCTGGCCAGCTCCGTCTGAGAAATGCCTCGTGCCTCTATCTCTTCGGCAAGATACTCGCCGGGTGGAATAGCAACATCGGGATAAGTATCCGTCTTAGTCACCATGGTAATCCTCCACATCCAGAATACGAACTCTGTCTTCCTGCACTTTCTCAAGTATCAGCCGGTAGTTTCCTGTAAGGGTCATCGCATATTGTCCGGCTCGATTTCCTTTCAAAGGATGTAACCTCAATGCCTGGTGCCCGTAGAGCTGATTGAATTTGTCCGTCGCTCTCAAGATTGCCAGCCGCTGGACGTATTTCCGGCCAATCGGGACACCGAAAAGCCGGCTAGCCTCTCCTAGACTAACACCGGCATCAGCCAGCCGATTCGTTGCAAACTCTATATGCACCCTTACACCCTATAGGTTAATAGTATTCCACTTCATTCAATGTGTCAAGTAGCCGGACCTCTAATTATAAAGTTCGCAGGTCAATCTCCTGGCATTATTGATCACTAGTCTTTGTAGTCAGTTCTGGTTTTTGTTTTTGGAGCGCTTCCGGGAAGGAGGAGGGGATGAGAATTTAGCTAATGCTTGAAATATCTCAATTTGTATTTTTGTTGAATAATGAAGCTGAAATTGTTTTTTTCAGCACGTTAAAAACTGAATACATGACGATTCTTGAGCCTGGCCGCTTGCCCTGGTAATGAACAGCAAAAGGGGGTAAGCGCATGAGTTCAAGCGTAACGACAATTACTCAAGACGGCGGTAATCATCATCGGCAAGGCTGTTGCAGCCGGTGTCATAAGGTCTGGACACTCAAAACAACGCAGGGCGTTTGTCAGTGGTGCGGTCACCTGGCAGTCTGCCAGTCATCACCAGCAAAGCCCCGCAGTATCAAGTCTAGGTCTATCGTACAGAAAAGACAAGCTCCGGTTTTCGGTCAGGGGTATGACCGGTTACCTGGTCAATGGTCAGCTTTCTATACTGTAGCGTCTCGATTTACCGATAAGGTCAGGCCGGAGGACAAAGAGGACATTCTCCATACCATCATCATGACCCTGGCCGATGTGGAACGTAATAACGGAGGCAAGCCCTTCACCGAAGCCGTGATGTACCGGATAGCCAGCCGGACAGTATCGGATTACTGGTTTACCTATTACCGGACAATCGCCGGACTGGACTGTAAACATTGCAGTAAAGCCCAACGGCAGAAGTGCAAAGAGGATAACCTGTATACTCGATGTCCGAAAGCCATAAAGCTGGAAAACCTGAACAAGCCTATCATTGACGGAGACGGCAGTACCACCGAACTGGGCGACCTGATAGCCGATGATTCGGCACTTGACCTGGATGCCTGGTTAGATGCCCGAACCTTCATCTTGAGCTTTCCGAAACGCCTTCTCCAGATAGCTTTCAAAATCAACAACGGAGACAAACTCACAGCTACAGACAATCAATATCTCTGGAGATTTCGTAAACAAGAACAAAAAACACTAATAGCGATGTAGAGATTTCAGGTCATTTCGGAGACTTATATAGTGGAAGCACCATCTAGGCTAGAGTATCTCAGCTAGGTGAGTGTTTACTACTGGACAACGCCGGCGGCCTTGCCCGACTGCCGGATAGTCAAAAGGGGTGAATAAACATCGAACAACTGAATATCGTGGGCAAGCGTTCAGGCTCAGGAATCGTCTGTCATCGAACGGCACTGGTCAATGCCTTGTCCAGAGCGTTATCGGAAAGGGTTATGCTGCTGGACTTTACCATTGGCCGGAAAGGCTTGATAGGTTACCTGAAAGCCCTGGCGGGCAGTAACATCGTTAAAATCGTGCCCGCCGCCGATGGTGCTGGCGTATCGCAGACTATCGGAAAACGGCTGAAGGTAGCCTGCGGCACTTCGACCAGTTACCTTGAGGACATGGCCTGGATTGGCGACAAGACGCCGCTCACCGTGTGTGAAGTCAGGGTAAGCCCTCACCGGAACGTCACGCCGAACATCGGCGGCCTGGAGTTAGCCGAAGCACTGAACAGGGTATTACCCTTTACCGCTAAAGAGGACAATCGACCGGTATTACAGTGTGTCCTCTTCAAAGCCGGTGAAGGAAAGTTATCTCTGGTCAGTGCCGATGGTTACCGGCTGGCGGTGGTCAGCCTTGACTTCGAAGGTGTTGGACAATCGCTGATACTTCGAGACGACCTGAAAGGCATAGCCAACGCCTTACGGAGAGCGCACAGGGTGAAGGTGAGTTTCGAAAAGAGTTCGGACAGTCTTGAGCAGCATGACCTTATTGTAGACACGGAGATAACCCGCTACACGTGGTTAAGCCTGGATGGAGAGTTTCCGGACTATGAGAAGCTGATACCGGACAAGCCGGTGATAACGGCTCACCTGGACACGGTGGAAGCGGCAAGAGCAATCACGTCTCTGAAAGCCTTATCCGATAACAAAGAGTACCCGATAGACCTTCATCTGAACGGCGGTATTACCTTATCCAGTCCTGATGAAAAGGGGACGGTCAGTATACCGGCGGATATCGAAGGCGGAGAGGGAAACGTGAGGATTGCCGGAGCGTATCTTACCGAAGCCTTGAAAGCCTGTGGGGGTATGGCGGACTTCAAGGTCACGGACAGCAGTTCGCCGGTACTCTTTACCGTTGACGGCTATCAACTGGTCGTCATGCCGATGTACGCCGGAGACAATCAGAAGCCCGAAGATACCACGGAGACAGCCGAACCTGAGACGGTAGAACAGGACACCGAACCGGAGACACCGGAGACGGAGACAGAGCCGGACACCGGACAAGCCGAAGCTGAATCGGGGACACCGGAGCCGGAGAAGGTCGAAGCGGAAACAATCGCCAATACCGGAAAGGTGAAACGAAGCCGGAGAAAAGAGCCGGTCGCCGTATAACGGTAACGATTACCTGAACCAATGAACGCTTGAACACACAAAACAGACGCACACGAGAGGCGGCTTACGCCGCCTTT
>CAZOGR010000093.1:0-6067 GCA_964579355.1 uncultured Dehalococcoidales bacterium
CGGCACTCCGGCATGACGGGTTGCCGGTGGTTAAGAAAGCAATTGCCGAATCCTGTATTTTCTCTGCCATAGCCCGTTGAGCTGCTCCGTTGCCGGTGAATTGCCCGTCCAGGGTGCCGAACAGGAACGGGTTATCCAGCCCGTGCATCGCTCCCAGTATTCCTCCCATGGCCGGGGACGGGTACAGGCACAGGTAATTGTAGGCTCGCGCCCCGTTAGCTTGCTGGGCTTCGATAAGGCGAATCGTCGGGATTCTGAACAACTGGTCGGTGCTGATACAACCGTAGATGTCCGCCGGCGACGGCGTTTTTCCACTCTTTAAAATCGATTCGCGATATGCCCTCGCCAGGCCGGGTGCGATTTCCGGAGTCGTCAGTTTTCCTAGCATCGAAATAAGCCCCGCTTCATCGAGGTTTCGCAGGGACGGGTTATTCGCGGAAGTCGATTTCAGTTCGTCGCGGCTGGTACCGGCCATCATCGTGATATCTTTGGCGTAACCGTTTTTAAGGGCGTCCATCGGTTTATGAGGTAGAATTTTTCCGTCGACAATCGGCTGAAAAGCCAGAGGATTCTTGCCTTTCCGGCGCATTATTTCACCGATGCCGGTCTGCCCGTCGAGCAGCTTTTCGGTGCTCAGGTTCCTGATGCCTTCGATATCGTTTGCTTTCAACCCGAAGATACCGAGGAATTCTGTTGAAACTTCAAGGGCGTCTTCAATCGACCCCACAATATTTGCGGCGCCGCTCCGGTTCATTGCCTGGCGGAATTTTCCTTTCGCTGCCGGCAGAGCCAGCAGCGTGCCGACACTCATCCCGCCGGCGGAAAATCCGCCGATGGTAATGTTGTCCGGATTGCCTCCGAAAGCGGCGATATTCTCCCGTACCCAGTCGAGCGCGGCCACCTGGTCGAGTATGCCCTCATTACCGGTCGAGGGTATCTTTCCGCCGGTGATTTCGTTGAAGTTCAGGAAACCGGCTGCCCCGAGTCGATAGTTGATGCTGACCATGACGATATTGCCCCGCTTGACCAGAATGCCTTTATCGAGGAACGTTTCCGAACCGGAACCGATGGTGAAGCCCCCGCCGTGTATCCAGAAAAAGACCGGTCGCTTCGCGTCGTCGAGGCCGGGTGTCCAGATATTCAGGAAAAGGCAGTCTTCGCTCTGCGGCACATCGCCGAAATCCGGCGCGCCGGGGAAATCCCTCGGAGCTGCCATCGCAACCTGGGGAGCCATCGCCCCGTACTTCTTCGCCGGGCGTATACCATCCCACGGTTTTTTCGGTTGAGGCGCCAGCCACCTCAGCTTGCCGACCGGCGGCTCGGCGTAGGGAACCCCTCTGAATTTGTATAAGCTGTCCTCGAAAACGCCTTCGAGCTTTCCTTGTTTCGTGGTGACGATTGCCTGTTTTTCTCCGGTCATGGCAGAACTCCTTCCGATTGTTCCGTAATGTTTTGGTTTTGAGTTGGATTATACCAGATTATCTTCTGGAATGCCCGAAACAACAAAAGAGCCGTTATATGAAACAACGATTGCTTGAAACGAGAACCGGAATTGTTCTATTTCCGGATATCGAGCGAGACACGGCCGTCTTTCACTTCGACGATGCGGTCGGTCTGCTCAGCGACGTGGCGATCATGCGTTACGATGATGAAGGTGGTTCCGAATTGCTGATTGATGTCGCGGAATATCCGGTAAATCGCCTCGGTATTTTCCGAGTCAAGGTTGCCGCTCGGTTCGTCAGCCAGTATCACTTTCGGATTATTGATAAGCGCCCGGATGATGGCGGTGCGCTGCTGCTGGCCGCCCGACATCCGGGTTGCCAGGTTATTTTTTATTTTTGAGACCCCGACCAGTTCGAACAATTCGTCAGCCCGTTTCTTTACTTCTGCGGGAACGAGCCGGTTCTTGATGCGGTATGGCATCAGCACGTTTTCCATGGCGGTGAATTCAGGAAGTAAAAAGTGAAACTGGAAAATGAATCCGATAACTTCGTTTCTCAGTACTGCCAGTTCATCTTTCGTCATTGAACCGGTTTGCCGTCCGTCGATGAAGACCTCTCCCGAACTTGCCCGGTCGAGGGTTCCGATGATATTCAGGAGGGTCGTTTTCCCGCTTCCCGACTGGCCGATAATCGAGTTGAATGACCCGGTTTCGAAAAACAGGTTGACGTCGAACAAGACCTGGGTATCCACCGCTCCCCGGTAGATTTTTTCGACTTTATTCAGTTCGATGATGTTACTCAAACTGCTTACCCTTCACGGATGACATCGATTGGGCTTAACCGGAGCGACCGGCGTGCCGGAATCAGGGCAGCGATAACCGAAGCGGCTACAGCGATACCCCATGAGATAATGATAAACGGTATATCGAAATACAAATCGATGAGCGGTTGAGAACCGGGCTGGGATGTTCCGACACTGAAACCATATATCAGCACCAATCCGAGGGCGACACCGATAACCGAACCGATAAGCCCGATTATCAGCCCTTCGAAGATGAAAATGAGACTGGCCGACCGGTCTTTTATGCCCATCGCTTTAAGGATGCCGAGCTGACGGGATTTCTGGAAGACGGTGATTGCCAGGATTGCCGAAATGGCAATAACGACCGAAACAATGATGAAGATTTGTATCATCAGGCTCGATATGCTCTGTCCCTGGAGGCTGCTGAGAAGCTGCTCGTTGCTCTCTTTCCAGTTGGAGACTTTTATACCGTTGTCGTTCAGATTGCCGGCGATGCTTTCAGCGATTTTGTCAGCCCGGAAATAGTCGTCAACCCTCATTTCGACAGAGGTGACGCCGGCATCGTAATCGAACAGTTTTTGAGCGGTACCGAGGTCGGTAACGACCCACGATGAGTTAAGCTGTTGAACGCCGAAATCGAAAAATCCGCTTATCCGGTAGCTTTCCCGTTTTCCCTGCGGAGTGGTGATGGTAATCGTTTCATCGAGCTGGTAACCGTTTTCTTCCCGGAGTACCTTGCCGACGAGTACCTCGTCCTCCTGCTGCGACCAGCTTCCTTCGTAGACAGTTCCGGTGATGTCGTAGATGGTATCGGCATTTTCGTCGAATCCCCGCACCAGCACCGGCGTGATTCTTGAGCCATCCCGGAGAAAAGCGCTGCCGCTGGCGGATAGCGAAGCTGTTTTTACCAGACCAGTCGCGCTGATAGTCTCAGCGATTGCCTCTCCGTTGGGTATCAGCGCATCATCAGCCGTCGAAGTAATCGTTACCTGCGGCTGGTTGCCGACCGTCCGGTCGAGCAGCGTCTGCTGGAGGCTGGTTATGAGCAGACCGACGAAAATCTGGGCGGCAACGGCGATACCGATACCGGTAATGATGAGCACCGTCTGCCCCTTTCCGGCTTTGAGAAATCGTACGGCCAGGCTAAACGGCAGCATCGGATTCTCCCGAACACAGCTTTTTTATATCGTCGAAGGTTTCGAGTATAATGTCAGCCTTCATGTTTCGGCATATTTCAGGGTTGCTCCTGCACGCCTGGCCGCCCAGTATCAGCGTGAAATCGGCTTTTGTTTTCAGTTCGCGGATATTTTCAACTATTGTACTGGTCGCGACCAGATTGTAGACATTGGTGATGCTGATGGCAACGAACCGGGGTTGGAAATACGTAATCGCGTTCACGATTTCGCTCCCCGGGGTGTTAGCGCCGACAAACGTGACGTTGAAACCGCACAGGGTGAAGAAGTCCGCCACCATTCGGGCGCCGATTTCATGCAGCTCCATCGGCGGGCAGATGACGACCGCCTTGCCTCTCGCCGGTGAATGGTACAGAGTATCCCGTTCTTTGATAACGTTTAGAAAACTGCTTTCGATGACCGTCCGGATAATGGATGTCCTGACATGCTCTTCCCAGATACAGATTTTTGACTGCTCCGGGCCGCAGAAATTTTCGTAAAGAGACGGAGTCAGGATTTCCTGGTACAGGGTGACGATGTCGATGTCCCCCGACGACAGCCGGGAAACGGCGAAATCGACGCATTTCTCCTTGCTCTTTTCGTCCAGATAAGAGACGAATTCTTTATAAAGCGGGTGGACGTTTTCCGGCTGCATACTTAAGCATAGCATGAATTCGGCAGGATTTGTCCAGACCTGTTTTTGTCTGTCATCTGGTCGGAGTGCCTGGCGGATGTCAAACCTGCTTCTGCTTCCACTTGCCGCGCTTGAAGTAGATGATGTAGATGGCGGCCCGGACAACGAGGGCGAGAACGATTCCCCATCGTACTCCGTACATGCCGAGGTCTGTCCGGGAGAGTGCCCAGGCAGCCGGCACCTGTATCAGCCACATGGTGGTCAGGGTGACAATCATCGGTACCAGCGTTTCCCCGATACCGTTCAGCGCCTGGCTAAGGACAATGACGAAACCGAAAACGAGGAAGCCGACGATTTGGATTTTCATGAAATCGGAGGTTACCTCGACCAGTTCGGGTTCGCTATTGAAAATCCTGACGATATAGTCGGAGAAAAACCAGATTACCAGGCAGCCGACGACCATGATGCCGGTGAAAAAGAAGGCCGCAATCCAGCCGCTTTTTTCAGCCCGTTCCGGTTGCTTTGCCCCGAGATTCTGTCCGGCCAGTACGCCGCCGGCCATGCCGAAGCCCATCGCCGGCATCTGGATGAAGCCGCCGACTCTTTCCTGCAATGACTGGGCGGCGACAGCGATGGTACCGAAAGGCGAAATGAATTTTACCAGCAGGATATTGGCGAAACTTCGCTCCATGCCGGTGATAGCTGCCGGCAGGCCGATTTTGAACATTTTCCAGATAACCGCCGGGTCGAACCTGAAGTTACGGAACGTCAGTTTCATCCTCGTTCGCCCGCTTATCAGGAACCAGAGTCCGAGAAAGCCGCCGAGTGTCTGGGTAATGACATTCGTCCAGGCTGCCCCCTGCACCCCCATCTCAGGGAATATCCAGAGGCCGAACACGAGAGCCGGGCAGAGCCCGAGGTGGATTATCCGGAAGCTGACGGCAATCCTCATCGGGTTCACCGTATCACCCGAAGCCTGCATCGACGATTCGGTAATCATCCGGATGGACATGGTGACGATGCCGATAAATTGTATCCGCATGTAGGCGGCGCCGGATTCGATAACCGCATCGGAAACCCCCAGCCAGCGGAGGATGTCTTCCGAAAAGTAAATGCCGATGACGGCGATGACGGCTGAAATCACGGCGCCGAGGACGAATGCCTGCTGAGCGACGTGATTGGCTGCCTCACGGTCGCCGGAACCGATATGCCGGGCGACCATCGCCCGGAGGCTGGTAAATACCCCCTGGACGAGGGAATTTGCCACCATAACCGCCATACCGGACACGCCGACGGCCGCCAGGGCGTCCGAACCCAGCTTGCCTACCCATATCATATCGATGGTGGGACCAAGCATGTTCAGACACTGACTTATCATAATCGGCCAGGATAATGCCCAGAGGCTGCCGACAATACTGCCTTGAGTCCAGTCTCTTTCGACTGCTGTTCTTCTCATACGGAATGTCTTTCTGTATAAGCTCTATTATAAAGCGGTTTGAAGGTAAGAATCCAATTTGAACGCCGACGTTTGCATTTTCCCGGGACAACCTGCCATGATTAACCTGAAATAGTCATTGAGATTACAGACTGCCATGATTTTTCTTAAATCGGTAACAGTGCGTCAATGGGACGAAAAAGAGAATCCTGATTTTCCCTTCTCGCTGGAACTTGTCAGGTCGCTCAGGGAACTGGTATTCGAGTCGCCGGTAACCTTCTTCGTGGGAGAGAACGGCTCCGGAAAATCGACCGTCATGGAGGTTCTCGCCTGTGCAATCGGCTCGATAACCGTCGGCACCGAGAGCGTCAAGACCGATGACAGCCTGGCGGCGGTTCGAAAGTTATCAGGGTATTTTCAGCTTGCCTGGTCGAAGCGGACGCACCGGGGATTCTTCCTCCGTGCCGAGGACTTCTTCGGCTACGTAAAAAACCAGCGCAGAACCCGCGAGGAACTCCGGGCCGATATGGTGAAAATGGAAGCCGAAGCCCTGAAACGGTCGCAGTTTGCGGCGAACCAGGC
>CAZOGR010000094.1:0-3142 GCA_964579355.1 uncultured Dehalococcoidales bacterium
GGAAGTTCAAGGGTGAAAGAAATGTTCGCTTTCGAAAAGAGGGCTTCGAACTCGATGTGCATTGATTCTACCAGACTGACAAGGTCGATATCCGAAGGGATGATTTCCAGCATACCAAGTTCGCCTTTGCTCATGTCGAGAAGTTCGTTGGTTCTCTTATCGAGTTCGTAAGAACTCCGGTTGATGTTGGAGGCAAGGCGCTGTATCGTTTCGCCGACGGCGGTTTCAAGCAGTAATTCGCTCGATGAGATGATGGCGGTCAACGGCGTTTTCAGTTCATGAACGATAGCAGCCGAAAATTCGGTCCGTTTCTGCATCTCTTTTTGCAATTCTTTACGCAAGGCAATTTCCCTCTGGTAATGCTGCCTGAGTTCTTCTTCGGCTTTTTTCTCTTCGGTGATATCGGACATTATCAGGACGAAGGCCGGTTTCCTTTTATCGTCATCTCTCACGACCATGGTCGATACCCGCATGTGTATCGATTTACCGCTTTTCAGATGATGAATGGATTCTCCTTTCCAGTAACCGTTATGGGTTACCGAAAACATAACTTCATCGACGGTGGTATTGACCGGTTCTATCCGGCAGATTTCTCTGATGTCTTTTCCTAAAATATCTTCTTTTTTCGTTTCGAAAATGCTTTCTGCCGCTTTATTCCAGCTCAGGATTTTCAGATTCTCGTCGTGGGAAATTATCGCTTCAGCGACGTTATCGACGAGACTGGCCTGATAGTTTAACTGTTCCTCGGCTTTTTTCCGTTCGGTGATATCGGTAACGACGGATATCGAACAGGGTACGCCGGCGATATCAATCGTTTCGGCATTGATAAGTCCGATACCCTGCACTCCCGATTTTTTTCTAAATTTGTGTTCGAAATTGAGTACCCGACCTTCGGTTTTCAACAGGGAGATGATTTTTTCTCTCTCACTTCTATCGACCCAGACGTTAAGTTTTCGGGACGTGCTGCCGACTATTTCTTCACGGGAATATCCTGAGAGTTCGCAGAAACTATCGTTCACTTCGAGGTACAAGCCGTCTTCTATTCTCATGATGGCGATGCCGTCAGGGACCGAGCGGAATGCTTTAACGAACCGTTCTTCGGACAGTCTCAGGCTTTCTTCTGCTTTCTTTCGCTCCGTAATATCGTTTGCCAGGGTAATCCACCCGTAGCGTTTTCCGTCTCTTTCAATCGCCTGCGCAAAAACATCCACCCATATCCGTCCTTTAGGTGAAATATACAGTTGTTCTTCGTGGTTAAAGCCCTTTTCGACGAGAATCCGGACACGTTCATCGTTCTGGCCGAGGTAATCTTCCTGCATCTTGAGAAGGTTGCCGATGTATTTACCCGCTGCTTCCGAAGATTTGATGCCGAACAATTCCTCGCAGATGTGATTCCAGTAGGTGACATTAAAGCTGGTATCCATGGCATAGACGCATTCGCGTATCGATTTCAGGGCTGCATCCGAGAGGAGCAGAGATTCTTCCGTCCTTTTCTGTTCGGTGATATCCTTGATGACGCTGAGTGTGCCGATTACGATGCCGTTTTTATCTTTAATCGGCGTCTTGGTTGCTTCGAAATACTGATTGCCGGTCTCAAGAGCGATGACATTCGTGAAGGTTAACGGTTTCCCTGTCCGGATGACTTCTTTATCCGTTTCTATCAGTTTAAGGGCAACTTCCGGAGGGTATACGTCGTTCGTATGCATGCCGGCTATTTCCTCCGGAGTTTTACCGAAAGGAGTAGAAAAAATCGAATTACAGGAAATTATCGTATGATTGCTGTCTTTAATTACGATTCTCTCGGGGATATTCTCGATAACAGTCCTGAAACTGCTTTCAATCTGCCAGAGAGACTCAAAAGGGTTATATGGTTCTCTTTTCATGCGGTTTTCTCCAGATATGGCTTGATAATGTTACTGGTACCGGTTTTTTCAGCGAGAATTTGTACCGTATATACGATGCTCCGGGAACGCTTACGGGAATAGTATACCACCCGGGCACTTCTTTCAAGAAGGGGAAGACCGGCGCTTTTTTACTGAATTACCACCGGCGGACTATCCTTTTGCCTTTTCTTACGTTACTATACATAGACGAATAGTCACCAGAAACCGGGAGGGTGCATCATGAAAGGAAAAATTTTCCAGATTCTCGTTTCAGTGACGGTGGTACTGGCAATCGTCGCATCATTTGTTTCCGGGTGCTCCTGCGGCGAGCAGCAGACGGCCGCGAACTTTATGGCTGTCATACCGGCGATTCTTCACAGCAGCAGTCTGGAATCGATGTCCGTCAGCCTGTTTAACGGCGATACGCCGGTCAGGGACAAGGTGGAAGTAACCTTACTGCGTAACGGGCAGGCGATTCACTCCGTAACACAGACCGTCAGCGGGAAAAGCACAGTCGAGCTGACGGTTCCCGATGTACCGGAAGGCAACTACCAGGTCAATGTTAAAGCGGCCGGTTTCGATGAGACAGCCGAGGTGACGGTTGAAAACAGCTTCCTTGTTTTCCTCGAAACCGATAAACCGATTTACAAACCCGGGCAGACTATTCATATCCGGGTTATCACTCTCGATGCAGATTTGAGACCGCTTGAGGGGAAAGTGACCATTGAAGCACTCGATGCTAAAGGTATCAAAATATTCCGAAAGGAAGTTACGACCGGGGAATTCGGGCTGGCTTCCCTCGATTTGCCACTTTCCAGCGAACCAAACCTCGGTGTCTGGAAGTTGAAGGCAGTCACCGAAAAAGGAGAAACGCAGCTCGATGTTCGGGTTGAAGAGTATGTTCTGCCGAAATACGAGGTAACCGTTAACCTGGCGAAAGACTGGTTCCTGGTAAATGAAGAGATTCCGGGAACGGTTACCGCCGAATACAGCTTCGGCAAACCTGTCAAAGGAGAACTCGAAATCACAGCTTCGAGGTATGTCGGAGAGTGGGAGGTGTATCAGACCTATACCGCCCCGATTGACGGCGAAAACGATTTTACCATCGATGCTCCGGGATATGTAGCCGGAGTACCCGCCGCCGGCGGGCTGGGAAATGTAATGCTTGACATAACCGTGACCGAGCCTTCGACCAGCTATATCGAAAGGACCAGTTCACTGGTTACTGTGACTGATTCCTCCCTGAATATTCAGATGAT
>CAZOGR010000094.1:3242-6046 GCA_964579355.1 uncultured Dehalococcoidales bacterium
GGGGACACCGGCAATGGGAGAAAAAATCAGTTTTCAGGTGTATTCTACCCGGGAAGCGTCCCGATTCTACTATGAGGTCGTATCGCGGGGACGGGTGGTTTTCTCGGATTATACGAGAAACAATGAAATTACTATTACAACATCGCCGGTGATGGCGCCGTCTTCACGGCTGCTGGTTTATCAGATACTGCCGAACAGTGAAGTGGCGGCTGATTACATACCCTTCAACGTCGCGGCTGATTATCCTCATTCGGTGACCGCCGAATTCAGTACCGGAGAAGCTGCTCCCGGCGATACCGTCGCCGTCGATATTCAGACAGAAGGGACGTCACTGGTCGGTATCGCTGCGGTCGATAAATCGGTCTTCATCTTGGCAGAGAACCGGTTGAACCTTCAGCAGGTCTTCGATGAGCTTGAAAAACTATACATGACCCCCCAGGTGGAACTGCATTCGGTATCGATATACCCTGCTATCACAACGAGAGGCGCGCTCGATGTGTTCGATGAAGCGGGAGTAGTCGTTCTCAGTAACAGTTCAATTCCCGAAGGGAAAAAGTATGAAAGAGAGGTACTGGGAGGGCGTAATAAAGGGGGAATCTGGATGGTGGAAGAAGTCGCTGACGGGATGCCCGTACCGGCTCCCCAGGTAACTGTCGAGATACCCCCGACTGCAATTACCGTTGAAGGACTTGCCGAGGTACAAAGGGTCAGACAATTCTTCCCGGAAACATGGCTCTGGCAAACGATAACCACCGATTCGAAGGGGAAAGCATCCGTCGAGGTGGAATTGCCGGATTCGATTACTACCTGGATGCTGCGGGCGGTAGCGGTGTCGAAAGAAAAAGGACTTGGAGTTGCTGAAGACTCTCTGGTAGCTTTTCAACCTTTCTTCGTCACCGTCGACCTCCCTTACTCGACGATACGGGGCGAAGAATTTCCAATAAGTGTGGCAGTTTATAACTATATGGACAGCCCGCAGGAAGTGGTGGTGGAAATCGGGGAAGCGGACTGGTTCCAGTTACTCGACGATGACCGCAAGGCGGTAACGGTGGCGGCGGACGAAGTCAGCGGAGTCGATTTCAGAATTCGAACGAAAACAATAGGTGTGAACGAAGTAAAAATAACCGCCCGGAGTACGGAAGCAGCCGATGCCATCATCAAAACGATAATCGTCGAACCCGAAGGAGTAGCCAGGGAAGAGGTCGAGAACATCGTCCTCTCACCGGGGCTGGAGCGGGAGTTCGATTTGTCGTTACCTCCTTTCGTTGTTTCGGATTCGGGCAGGGCATACCTGGCTCTGACCGGGAGTTATCTCACCCAGACAATCGACGGCCTCGACAGCCTTATCCAGATGCCATTCGGCTGCGGTGAGCAGAACATGATTGTCTTCGCGCCTGATGTATACATAACAAGATACCTCGAAGAGAGCGGACAGTTAAAACCGGAAATCATGGCGAAAGCTGAAAAACTGATGATTACCGGGTATCAGCGGCAGTTGACCTACCGGCATTCGGACGGCAGCTTCTCAGCTTTTGGCGAGAGCGATGAAATCGGCAGCCTTTTCCTGACCGCCTTCGTTCTCAGGAGTTTTGCCGAAGCAACGGACCTGATGTATATCGATAATGCCGTGCTCAATGAAGCAGCCGACTGGATAATATCCCACCAGAACAGCGACGGTTCCTTCGACCAGGTCGGGTTTGTCCATCACCAGGAAATGCTGGGAGGGATACAGGGTAAGGATGCCCTGACTGCCTACGTTACCATCGCCCTGCTGGAAGCCGGGGAGAAAACAGCCGCCAATAAAGCGATCAGGTACCTGGAAGGACGACTCGATGAAATCGAAGACGTTTATTCCCTGGCGATAACCGCCTGCGCCCTCGGACGCTCAGAAAGCGGAAAAGCCGGAGAGGCGTATGACAGGCTGATGGAAATAGCAATCGACGATGAAAACGGCCTTCACTGGGGGGGCAGCGGCAACGGGGACGTTCGACCGGCTGTTCCCGAAGAAGAACGATACTACATGCCGGAACAGAGAACGGCCGATATCGAGATAACCGGGTACGCGATGATGGCAGTCAATCTCCACGGCGATGCGTTGAACGCATCACGGGCGGCGAAGTGGCTTGCTTCTCAGAGGAATGCCTACGGAGGGTACGGTTCGACGCAGGATACCGTGATTGCCCTGCAGGCTCTCACCGAATATTCGGCGGGAGTCCGGGCTGATGTCGACCTGCACGTTACCATTACCGCCGGAGAAAGCGTTACCAGCCTGAACATCAACCGGGAGAACTACGATGTTCTCCAGATAATCCAGTTGCCGGTCAACGAAAAAGTGACACTGGAAGTGACCGGTGACGGAGAGGCAATCGCCCAGACAGTAAAACGGTACAACCTGCCGGAGGTGGAAACCGGAGAGCTGACTGACATCCTGAAGGTCGATGTCGATTGTGACGTTACGAGCGTCTCCGTGAACGACCTCGTGAAAGTCTCGGTCAATCTTCAGTTCAATCCTCCGGAGAATATCGAAGCCGGTATGACGGTCCTCGACGTTTCGGTACCGACCGGTTTTACCCCGGTAACCGATTCGATTGCGGCGGTCGTCGAGGCTGATGAAAACATCAAGCGCTTCGAAACCGCCGGGAGAAAGGTGATTTTTTACATCGAAAACCTGCTTCCCGGAGACAGCGTCAAGTTCGACTTCTTCGTGAAAGCCCTCTATCCGGTCAAAGCTCAGGCGGTGACGTCGCAGGCATATTCCTACTACCAGCCGGATATCAGGGGAGAAACGCTGGGCGAAGCGATGA
>CAZOGR010000095.1:0-6046 GCA_964579355.1 uncultured Dehalococcoidales bacterium
CATGTCTTCGGCCTCGTTTCAGCCGTGTTAGGCTCGATATTCGCCGGCAGCGCCATCGTTATCGTTCCCGGTACCGGCCTTTCTATCGGTAGTTTCCTGGCTGCCATCGAGCAGGAAAAGGGCACCATGTACCTCGGCGTTCCCTTTATCTACTCGCTGGCGGTCGACCTTGCCGAAAAAGGCGGGGCATCGTTCAATCTCGATTCGATGCGGATTTTCGCCAGCGCCGGCGCCCCGCTCTCTCCCCGTATTGCCGCCAGGTTCAGGAGTCTGTACGGCAAAGATATTCTTGACTGTTACGGCCTGACCGAGGCGGTAAGTCACGTCACCTGTCCCGCCCTTGATGAGCCTTGTCCGCCCGGCGCCGCCGGGAAACCCCTGCCCGGATGGGAGGTCGTTATCGGTGATGAAAACGATAATCAGCTTCCTCCGAACATTCCCGGGGAAATCCTTGTTCGGGGGCCGGTTATGAAAGGCTATCTCGATGACCCGGCTGAAACCGCTCTCGCCCTGCGCGACGGCTGGCTTCACACCGGTGACCTCGGCAGAATGGATGAAAACCGGAACCTGTTTATCACCGGGCGCAGCAAGGAAACCATTATCATCAAAGGCCAGAATGTCTACCCCTCCGACTCCGAAAGCGTCATTTCTCTCCATCCCGGCGTCGCCGGTGTCTGCGTCCTTGGAACTGCTGACGCCATGCGCGGCGAGATTATCGCCGCCGTCATCGTTCCTAAACCCGGATACAAAGTCACCGAACCGGAAATCCGCCAGCTCTGCCTCGACAAACTTGCCGGCTATAAAGTACCCAGGAAGATACTCTTCACCGATAAACTCCCCCGGAAACAGGACGGTAAACCGGACCGGGACGCGCTCCGTCAAAAACTCTCCCTGCCCCCTGTTTTTCCGGTGTTGTAACTTTCCTTCCGGGAGAACTCGTATCCCCGTAATGTACCTGTCTGCTTCTCATGTCATTATGAGTCCGCCTTGGCGGATGAAGAATCTTATCTGATTTTACTGCTTGTGCTTCGACCGCTTTTACGAGCCATTCGTCAACAGAAGGCGAAGTAATCTCTAAAAATCACAGTAATCCCCATTCTTTCTAACCCTGCGAAATTGTTTATTATCCATTGTAATTCCTTCGGTGGTCTGTTAAGATAATGTCACTGAACGATACGCAAAGTATGGTTACTGCGAGGTAGCTGCGATGGCACAGAAACTTGAACTCATGAAGGGAAGTACCGAGCCGCTGCTTCTCAGCCTTTTAGCCCGGCAGCCGATGTACGGCTATGAGATTATCAAAGAGCTTGGGAAGAAAAGCGAAGGGTATTTTCAGTTTAAAGAGGGCACCCTCTATCCTGTCCTTCACCGGCTGGAAAAATCCGGCCTCATCGCCGGAAAATGGGAACTGCTCCCCAGCGGGCGCCAGCGAAGGTATTACCATATCACCGAAAAGGGAACTGCCCTCCTCGAGGAAAAGATTACCGAATGGCGGGATTTCCTGAACGCGATGAATCTTGTTATCCAGCGCGTGAATCCGTAAGATGAGGCACTGAAGTGATTTCAGCGTTCGACAGGTATATCAGCGATATCAGGGATAACCTCCGGCTCGACGATGACGATAAAACGGAAGTCATCAACGAACTCCAGACTCATATCGAAGACGAATACCAGGAACTTCGCGAAAAAGGCCTCTCCGAGGAAGAAGCTGTCAATTCCTGTATCCGGTTTTTCGGCTCGGCGGCCGTTATCGCCCGCGAAATTTACGAAGCCCACTGCCAGGGTACCTGGCGGGAAGCTCTTCTTGCTTCGCTTCCTCACTGCCTGTTCGCCCTGCTTTTTTCCCTGAATCTCTGGCGGGGCGCCGGATGGATGATTATTATCCTTGCCATCGTCGTCGCGATGACCGTCTACGCCCTCGGCCGGGGAAAACCCGTCTGGCTCTTTCCCTGGCGCGGCTACTACTTTCTGCCGGTTATCATTACCGGTATCCTGCTGCTCTACCTGCCTCACGGCTGGTCGTGGGTGGCTATCGTTATCTATATTCCCCTCGTGGCAATTCTCTTCTCAGCCGTCGTTAAAACCGTTAAGCGGGACTGGCTCTACAGCGGCCTGATGATGCTGCCCGTGCCTGGTATCATCGGCTGGTTTATCGCCGTCGGCAACAGGGGAGATGTCCTGAATATCGACCTCGAGAACGTCGAGTTGTACGCCACCGGTATCGGACTCAGCTTTCTCGGCCTGGCAGCTACGACCATTGCCTTCCTTCGCCTCAGAAAACGCTGGATGAGAGGCGTCCTCCTGGTATTCACCGGTTTCCTCACTTTGGTTATGGTCACGTTCTACTCCCAGGGGAGAATCGGCCTTCCCCTTTTCCTCGGCCTCACTCTCTTCATGCTCCTGCTGCTGCTCTCCCCGGCTATTATCGATAGAAAAATCCGCCAGAAGCTCCTCAACCGGTTTCAAAATCCCCCCGCAGGCACTATCCGGTAATTATCAGAGTTATCCTGTGCACCGAGTAGGGTGGGTAAGTCCTCGATACTCCGGTAAACCCGCCATGTTAATCTGACTGTTCTACCGGTTAAACATGCCAGGGACGTAACCCACCATCCGATATCACTCCTTGGCGTCATCCCGAGCCACCCTTTCCCGTCTATACTGAGCCTGTTTACCTGTTAAAGCTTCAGCGTAAGTGGGTCGAAGGATGAAACGAAACGCTCCGGAAACCCCGCACCGTCTGTCATTCCTGAGTCCGACCCGGCGGACGAAAAATCTCGTAGAATTTCCTGCCAGTCATTCGGCTGCTTCATTGTCTGTGTCATTCGCCCGCCGGAGTGGCATCGAATGTCAATAACAGACACGAAACATCCAATTACACCGGAAGACATTGATGGCAACTTTGTTCAGAAGCAACCGGTGATAAGAAGAACTGCAACCGTTGAAGAACAAACTTGAAAGTAACAGGACTAATGCACAAGAACTAGGGAACCTCTGAAAAAGCCTTGAGTTTTCTGATACGGAAAGGATTTCTCCGTTTTTGTCAGTTTCTCCGGACTTTTTCCTGTTTTTCAGTCGGTTTTTACATCATTATTGCCATCATTTCGGCTTATTTCGGGGTAGTTTACCCTTTTCGGGCACACCTAGCCCATACCCGCCAACAATTCCTTCCGTACCAGGTACAGGTTCGCCAACGTAAACAGGCTGTAGACCTGGACCGCATTCTTGTATAAGCCATTGTATCTCACCTTCCGATACCGCCACAGATTCTTGACAACACCAAACACATGCTCCACTTTTGCCCTTACCTTGCCATGCAGTCGATTAAATTCCTTGTCTTCTTCGGTCAGTGCATAATGCCGGTTCGCTTTCTTCTTCACACACCACTCGATTCCCCGGGATTCACATTTCTTCTGTTTGTCTTTCCCGTCGTAGGCTTTGTCTCCATATACCGCTTTTTCTTCTCCGTGCAACAACTCGTCCATTACCTTCGAGTCATGCACCGCGGCACTGGTGACCACGATACTGTGTACCAGTCCTTTACCGGTGTCTGTCCCGACATGTGCCTTCATCCCGAAATACCACTGGTTCCCTTTCTTCGTCTGCTTCATCTCCGGGTCCCGCTGCTGTTCACTGTTTTTCGTCGACGACGGAGCATTCAGTATCGTCGCATCGACTATCGTTCCTTCTTTCACCATTAACCCTTTGTCGATAAGGTACCGGCGTGTCTGGGCAAACAGCTTCTCCGTCAGTTTATGCTTCTCTAACAGATGCCGGAAGTGCAGTATCGTTGTCTCATCCGGTACGTCATCCGTCTGCAAGTCTATCCCAGCAAACCGCCGCATCGATTCGATATCATAGAGTGAATCCTCCATCGCCGGATCCGAGAGTCCGTACCACTGCTGCAGGAAGTATATCCGCAGCATCATTTCAAGCGGCATCGGTTTCCTGCCGTTCCCCGCCTTCGGATAATGTGGTTTGATGAGTTTCACCATGATTTCCCAGGGTATGACCTTATCCATCTCTTCAAGGAACTGTTCCCTTCGGGTTTTCTTTTTCTTCTGTTCGAAGGCCAGGCTGGCAAAGGAAAGTGATTTCATCTTCCGCTCCCTACGATATTCGATATCCCCATTATCTCATATCAGGAGTACCTTTTTCAGAGTTTCCCTAGCTGTAGATTTGTATTATTTTTCATTGTTTTTAACTCTACTGCCTTTCTCCTGATTATGGCCAGTAATAGGTTTTATGTGGTTCTGCCCATCCCCATCTCCCGAAATGAGAGTCAACATGAAGATAAATTTCTGAGATTTGATCGGCACCTTCTTTTGTTTTATTCCATAACCTGATATACCAATCCCCCTCTTCCGGGAACGAAATAATAGCTGTAGAGCTCTTCGTTTCGTTATACTTCAATGAACCTTGCCAAGTTAAAGTCCCGCTGATAAGTAATACTTTGTTATCGAATAGTACGTCTCCCTTAATGCCTTGATCTAGTAAGTAAAACTCAGTCCAGACCTCAACAGTATCGAGATTTTGATTAGCCGTTATTCCCCACGTTAGTTCTACCTCCTGGTTCAATTTTGGCGGTGTATTAATGTCCAGGCTGGTAGACACAGGTAAACCACTCGATTCACCTGTTGACGGTGAGTAATCATTCATCCAATCGACTTTATCGATTCCAATGATACCTGATTGTTCTGCGCCGATAGCAAGTCGGAGTGTATTACTGCGAATCGTTGCCTCGCCGTCTCGAAGATACCCTGTTATCTTCCAGATACCTTCGTGGGGAAATTGAATCGTTGCCTGGTATTGTTGATTGGCAGTTGCTAGCAAATTACCTTTCCATTCCTGGTTGCGGCTAATCACAATTGATTCTGTGTCTACCTTTGCAGCGTGACTCTGCGCTTCAACATAACTCAGGTAGTTCTGCCGGGTGGGGATACATTCAATTTCTAACCATGGCGTAATAAGTCCGACATCTTTAATCGAATCAATTGAAAGTTGAAGTGATGTAGATTCTCCTGCAAGAGGAGCTTTGGTAACGCTGACCTCCAGGTTTATTGGCGAACGGGGTTCGGACATGGGTATCGTTGTCTGATTATTCAGTGAATTCGTCGATCGACTGCTTGTACCCGAGCAACCTGATATCACCAGGGCAAGTGCGAAGATAAGTAATAACGTGATTTTCATACTATACCTCCATGAATGTTATTGTACCGTCTGATATCTTTTATATTTACGTAGTACGTGCTGGTCTTTTCACCAATCTTCATATGGAATGTATTGTTCGGAAGTAAACGTATATTTACATCAAATACTTATTTGTTGTCAATACCCTTACGAAATAATCATACTTTTCTTCCGGTGGTGAACTCCGCTGACCGGGGGAAAGAGAAAGTCCGATACAATGAACTTGTCCTGGCTCTCCTTCGCTGAAGCAGCGTTCCTCTCACTACTTACTACTAAATACCAACTACTCATTACTCAGCTCGCCTCTCCCTCGCCGTTAACGGAGAGGGAGCCGGAGGGTGAGGTAACAATCGCATGAGATTCTTCGCTTCGCTCAGAATGACTGTTTTATTTTTCTCTGTCTCCCGTTGTCGCTCTCCCGCCTCGAACTAACCCACGAACCGCACCCATCATCTCAGTAAGGCAATATCATTGAACAACCGATAATCATCGCTTTCGAAAGTCCCCCTGTCGTTTCCAAAGAAAGGGGGACGCATCGAAACAGGGGGAAAGATTGATAAAAAAATAAAGAATTTAAAAAAAGCCTTTTTATGACAGAAGAATTTGACAAACTTAGAACAAAAGAGCTAAACTAAACCACATTTTGGGCAAAGTCGTAAATGCCCCGCGAGGATTCCGCCGCCGGAGCCGCTCGTCAGGAGAACCGGGAAACGCTCCCGACAGAGAGCCAGCATGGCGGTACGATTAGACGTAGTTCAGCATCGGTAACCCGTTCCTCTTTTACCTGACAGCCGGTTATCCGGCAAAACGGACCGCAACGTCATCTTGCGCGAAAAGGAATCGAAGCCCGGTAAAACCC
>CAZOGR010000096.1:0-5922 GCA_964579355.1 uncultured Dehalococcoidales bacterium
GATTCGCTGATATTCCGCCCGACCGAAGGGGTCAGGACTTCATATCCCTGGATGATTCCGTCAGGATCGATGATGAACCGTCCTCTCGTCTCGACACCGCTGTCAGCGTCATAGATGCCGTACATCCTGCCGATGCTGCCGTCCTGGTCGGAAAGCATCGGGAACGGGACATTCCTGTTAATCATTTTCGAAATTTCGTAATCGTTCCACATCTTGTGAACGTAAATACTGTCGACACTGACTGAGAATACCTCGACGCCAAGATTCTTCAGTTCATCGTAATGAGCGGCAACTGCCGATACCTCGGTCGCTCAGACAAAGGTGAAATCACCCGGGTAGAAACAGAGCAGTACCCATTTACCTTTGTTCTCCGAAAGGGTGAAATTCATGAACTTGCCATTGTGATATCCTGACGCCGTGAAATCAGGCGCCGGTTTTCCTACCTGTACCATCGGTTTTTTCTCCTCAGCAGTAATCGTTCCTGATACCGTACCGGTCGCCTCAGCAGCCGGTTTTTTAATGACAGGTCTCTGACATCCGGGTTTGAATTCTTCTGGCATACACACAACCTCCTTTCCCTTCTACTTCCATTATAAAACCCATTATCAAATCATCTCTCCGGGTATAAGTTTTGTTGATTCGAAAAAATAATAGCGGAATACCGGCCCGATAGTGACAAATTTAAGACATTTTTATCTGGTAAAGAGGTTACTTCCTGCCCCTTTTTCGACGGGATACGTGGTATTCGATTGCTTTGGTAAGAAACAACGGAAGGCTGGCATCGTACTGTTGAAAGAACAAAAAATAGTCCCGGTTTTTACTGTATGCCCGCCCGACGGCGAGAACTTCCTCATCCGTATAGTGATAAAAATTCTCCAGCCACCGCCGCCAGAGGCTGATTTGTTCCTGGATAATGTTACTTTTGTACCCTTCATTCATATTCGAATAGATTGCTTTGAATATCCGGCCGCCTTCCGACTGCAACTCCACGAAACGTTTATCGTTCCCGGGTAACGAAACAGTTCCGGTGTTTTCATTCGCTGGTTCGTCCGGAGAAAGGCCGCTTTCCCCGCCGAACTTCTTTCTCGGTTCTTCGGAAAATCCCTTGAAATAAAGGGCAATGTCCTCGATTGCATCCGGATTCGGGTTTTTCATGGTAGCTTCGATGGTCTCCAGCAGCGTTCCGATACGGGCTTTCTTCATCTCCAGCATCGCCTTGTGGTAGTTCAGTGCCTGCGGAATGTTAAAATTACTGCCGGTGACTATCTCCCTGATTTCCTCCAGCGGGAAACCGAGTTCCCTGAAAAAAAGAATCTGTTGTAAAATAATGACGGCATCATCGTCGTAATAACGGTAACCGTTGGCAGCCCGTTTACCCGGTTCGAGCAACCCTTTCTCATCGTAAAAATGGAGGGTTCGAACGCTCACACCTGCGTAATCGGCCAGCTTCTTAATCGTAATCATGGTACTTTCAGTAAACTATAACGCAACGTCACAGTCAAGACTGAAACAGGAAAAATCAATCCCTGATTTCACGCATGCGGTTTTCAGGTGGTTAGCTGGTATTT
Organism: uncultured Dehalococcoidales bacterium; assembly: GCA_964579355.1. Taxonomy (GTDB): domain Bacteria; phylum Chloroflexota; class Dehalococcoidia; order Dehalococcoidales; family UBA2162; genus MGML01. The sequence continues at coordinate 1,569 of CAZOGR010000096.1, forward strand.
TTCAGGTATCTGAAGTACAATGAGCTGGTATTATTCGCCAGGGAACAAGTATCCGGAGAGAGGGACGAAGACATGGCAACAGGTTCGAATGAAAGCGGTATGGATGCCTTAAGGCGGCTTTCCCGCCAGACTGCCAGCCTTGGCCAGCGGCTTCAGGAAGAAGAAAACCAAAAGGCGGAATACGAGAAAAACATGCAGGGCGTCATGGCCGGCCTGCGGGGTATCAGTTTCTCGGTCGCTCTCAATCAGTTGAAGTCGATTGCCGACCCGGAAATCTACGAACGGGTTTCGGCGATGGAAGCGCAGCCTGATTCGAAAAATCTCCGCCGGCTTATAACCGAAATAACCCGTTCGCTCGAAAGGTCTGCCGCGAAAGCCTCCCGGGACAACCCGGAACTGGAGTCTCTGACAAACACGACCCGTACCCTGGCAATTCTAATCAGCCTGCTCTTTTCGCTCCAGTGATTGGATATAGTCCTTTTCACCCGGCCGGCACACGAAAACGGACCGGCTTGTAACCGGTCCGTAACATTGTCCTCGATGGGCCTCGAACCCATACCTTTCTCCCTGTGACTGGAGACGCTCTGTCCGCTTGAGCTACAAGGGTATTCGGTTTGTAACCAATACACCTGTATTGTACCAATGCCCTACGTGCGTGACAATACGCATTTCAACCCATTCACCAGGACATTTATACCGATATTCCCGATGCCGCTTTTTTCTTCCCTGGTTACCTTACTCCATTTCCTTGATGACGTGCTCCTCGACAATCCACACCTGCGATTGTTTGATATCGGCGAATTTCTCCCCGTCTTCGGCCAGAAACCGCCCTTCATCCGACTGCAGATACTTCATGGATTTCAGGTAGGATTCGACATCGTCATACCACATTTCCACCACCCCGTCCTCCTCGAACTGCATGCCGGGAACCTCTACCAGGTGATTCTGCACGTACCGGCGTACCCCGGGCATGTACTTCGCTGCCAGCGGCCCGTGGGTTTTTTCCCAGTACTTGTAAAACTCGGCCCGGGTCAGTTCCGGCTTTCGCCTGGCGACAACGATTGACTTAATCATGGTTCTCCCTCCGTTTTTTTTATTCGCTGAATGACAGATTATACCTTACTGGGGGGTACCGGTTAAACCTCCCGGCAGCAAATTTCACTGAGGGCCGGCTTGTTTTGTCTATATCTGACGAATAAGGTCATCTTTTTCCGGGAATTTTTCGACTCTTGACAACGGCAAAATACGTATGATATAAACGTCTATCCTGATAAGCATCGTGTAAAAAAATTAACGCAATTTTTACTCCGTAATTTATTGACAAAGGGTAAATCGCTGTGATATAAACCTTGAAAGCGTGCTGATGGTACGGTGCGGACAGTAACCAGACCATCGCAAATTCGTGGTAAAACGATAACGGCGTGTCTTTGCGCTGCCAGTAATGAAAGGGATGAAATGCGTGCATATTTAATCAGAAGACTCTTCCTGATTATCCCAACCCTCCTCCTGATTACCATCCTGGTATTCCTGCTGGTTCGGTTTGTCCCCGGCGATGTCATCGACATGATGCTCGCCCAAATGTCCGAGCAGTCCGGTATGGGAGCGGAACTTACCGCTGATTACCTGCGTGAGGCACTCGGCCTCGACAAACCCCTCCTTGAACAGTATGGCTTGTGGATGGGATTCCTCCCCAATGAAGACGGAGTATTTCACGGCGTCATTCACGGGTACCTCGGCGATTCGCTCTGGAAGAACAAACCGGTACTCACCGAACTCTTCGAAAGATTACCGATTTCGTTCGAACTCGGCCTCCTGGCAATGGTCACCAGCTGGATTCTTGCCATGCCTCTGGGTATCTACTCGGCTATCAGGCAGGATACCTCCATGGACTATATCGGCCGCAGTTTCGCTATCGTCATGCTCTCGGTTCCCGGCTTCTGGCTGGCAACCATGGTAATCGTCTACCCTTCAATCTGGTGGAACTGGACACCCTCACTCGAATATATACCGTTTACTCAAAATCCCGGAGGAAACCTCCTCCAGTTTATCCTCCCTGCCTTTCTTATGGGGCTTCAGATGTCCGGCTCCCTCATGAGAATGGTTCGTACCATGATTCTTGAGGTCATGAGGCAGGACTATATCCGGACAGCCTACTCGAAAGGCCTCTCCGAAAGGGTCGTTATTATGAGGCATGTCCTTAAGAACGCCCTTATGCCGGTCGTCACTATCGCCGGTATGATGCTGCCCAGCCTTATCGCCGGAGCGGTTATCATCGAGCAGATTTTCTGTCTGCCAGGGGTCGGCCGCCTTACCTTCGAATCTCTTACCCAGCGTGACTATCCCATCATCTCTGGCATCAACCTGGTCATGGCAACTACAGTACTTGCCTGTAACCTTTTAACTGATATTACTTACGCCTGGCTTGACCCCAGGGTACAGTATCGATAGGAGCGTAGAAAATGGCCGATATTTCAATGGCGCCAACTGCATCTGCAGTAAAAGCAGTGCAAATACGAAAAAAGAAGAATCCTTTCATCGACTTCTTCGTAAGGCTTATTAAAGAAAAGCCTCTCGGACTGATTGGACTCATCATTGTCATTGCGTTCTCTCTGCTCGGAATATTTTCCGAGTTCCTGGCTCCTTACGGATACAACGAAATCATCCTTCGTGACCGTCTTGCCGGGCCTTCGTTTGAGCACCTTCTCGGATGCGACAACCTCGGGCGCGACCTGTTAAGCCGTATCATCTTCGGAGCCCGAATCTCCATGGTCGTTGCCATTGCCGGTTCCGTCATTGCTACGATAATCAGCTTCCTCGTCGGTGCTATCTCGGGTTTCCTCGGCGGTAAGGTCGATATGGTTATTCAGAGATTCGTCGACGCCTGGATGTGCTTCCCTCCTCTGATTCTTTACCTTATCGTCATGTCGATTCTCGGCCCCGGTCTCATGCAGGTTGTTCTTGTCCTCGGTGTATCTCAGGGTCTTGGCGGTTCTTCCCGTATCACAAGAAGCGCTGTCATCAGAATTAAAGAAGACGTTTATTTCGAGGCGGCCAGGGCCATCGGTGTGCCTACGTGGACTATCATGATGCGCCATGTCCTGCCGAATATCATGCCGATTATAATCGTCGGTTTCTCGACCGGTCTTGGCGGATTCATCCTCGCCGAAGCATCCCTGAGCTTCCTCGGTTTCGGTATTCCGCCGCCGGTTCCGAGCTGGGGCGGCATGTTGAGCGGTACTGGTCGTCAGTACATGCTGCAGGCCCCCTGGATGGCTCTCTGGCCCGGTCTCGCCCTGGCAGTCGTCGTCTACGGCGTGAATATGCTCGGTGACGCAGTCAGAGACTTGTTCGACCCGAAACTGAGAGGCGGTCTCGGCCGCTACGGTGGTATGTCTCAGGAGAAACTGATTAAACTCGCTGAAGAGAAAAAAGCAGAAATTGCCAGAAAACAGGCTAAAGTTTAGTAACTGACAACGAATGCGTTGTTGTTTCGACCGGGCTCTTGAGACCTGGTTAATGTAAAAGAAACGAGGTGACCTGAGATCGCAGAGAAAATTATCGAAATCAAAGACCTCAAAACCTATTTCTACACGGAAGAGGGAGAGGTAAGAGCGGTAGACGGTGTATCTTATCACGTCGATAAAGGTGAATCCATCGGACTGGTAGGAGAAAGCGCCTGCGGAAAAAGCGTAAGCGCCATGTCTATCATGCGGCTGATTCCCTATCCGCCCGGCATTATCGTTGGCGGCCAGATACTGTTCAAAGGTCAGGACCTGCTGCAACTTCCCGAAGAGGATTTGCAGAAAATCAGAGGTTCGCAGATAGCGTTCGTCTTCCAGGAGCCTACCACATCGCTGAATCCGGTACTTACGGTCAAACTTCAGCTCTCGGAAACACTTGAGCTTCATCGCGGTTTAAATAAAGCCGAATGTCTGGAAGAAGCGGTCAAGCTCATCAAGCTGGTAGGTATTCCCGATGCCGAACAGCGTGCCGAGGACTATCCGTACCAGTTCAGCGGCGGTATGCAGCAGCGTATCATGATTGCCATGGCTCTCGCCTGTAACCCCGACCTGATTATTGCCGATGAGCCGACGACGTCGCTGGACGTCACCGTCCAGGCTCAGTTGCTTGAACTGGTTGATAACCTGAGAAGTCAATATGGTACTTCTATCATTCTCATCACCCATAACCTCGGTGTCGTTGCCCGGTACGTTGACCGCGTCAATGTCATGTATGCCGGCAGGCTGGTTGAATCCGGTCCCACTGAAGTCATTTACGGACGCCCCAGGCACCCGTATACCATGGGATTGATTCGCTCTGTTCCCAGGCTCGACCTCCCCCGAAAACGAAAGCT
>CAZOGR010000097.1:0-5890 GCA_964579355.1 uncultured Dehalococcoidales bacterium
GACATCTTGAAAACTTCACCGGACTTTAATAAACTCTTCAAACCATCATCCCTGGCGGTTATCGGCGCCTCGAAAGACAGGTTCAAGGGAGGCGGCCGTTTTATCCACGCCTTTAAAAATGACGGCTATAAAGGCAAACTTTATCCCGTCAATCCGAAACAGCATACCGTCATGGGACTGAAAAGTTACCCGGGCATCCTCGATGTCCCCGGCAAGGTCGACCTCGCCTATATCGCCGTCCCTTCCTCCGCCGTCCCGGGCGTTATCGCTGACTGCCATAAAAAAGGCATCGCCTTTGCCGTCGTTCACAGCGCCGGTTTTTCCGAACTGGGAGAAGAAGGCCGGGAACTGGAACGAAAAACCCTCGCCGCTGCCGAAAACGGCCTCCCCCGTATCATCGGCCCGAACTGCATGGGCATCTACTCCCCTTCCGCCCACATCAACACCGTCGTCGAAGACGATTACTCGGACGATTCATCGGGTCCGGTCGCCTTTATCGGCCAGAGCGGCTGGGTACCCCATAACGTCCTCCAGATGGGGCACGTCAGAGGCATCCGTTTCAACAAAGCCATGAGCATCGGTAACCAGAGCGATGTCACCCTCGAAGACTTCCTCGAATACCTTGCCGGAGATGAAAAAACAAAAGTCATTGCTTTCTATATCGAAGGTCTGAAAAACGGCCGAAGATTTATGGACCTCGCCAAAGAAATCTCGAAATCGAAACCGATTATTGTCTGGAAGGGCGGCCGAAGCCCGATAGGTACCCGGGCGGTCGCTTCCCATACCGGCTCGCTGGCCGGCGATAATGCCGTCTTCAATGCCGCCATGAAACAGTGCGGCGTTTCAGTGGTCGGCAATATCGAGGAATTAATCGACCTGATGGCCCTCCTGACCTGCCCGTACCTCCCTGAAGGAAACAGGATTGGCGTCCTCGCCGAATCGGGCGGCGGAGGTGTCGCCGTGGCGGACTCGGCGAACGAATTCGGGCTTGCTATCCCGACCCTGTCGGAAACGAGGCAGCAGGAATTATTCGAAAGGCTGTACGGACTGGTACCACCGTTTTCGATGCCGAAAAACCCGGTCGACCTCGTCTGGCCGCCCATGGAAAACCGGGTTAAAATTCTTGTTGACTGCGCCGAGATTATTCTCAAGGAAACCGATTCCCTGATAATCCTCGATTACGCGGTTTTCGGCCCCGAGTATGTTAGAGAAATGATCGCTCTCCGGGACCGCGTCAGAAAACCGGTACTGCTGGCCCCCTGCTTTCCCGCCAAACGGCAGAAAGACCTCGATATAATGACGAAAAAGGGAATTCCTTCGTTCACTATTCCCGAACGCGCTGTTCAGGCTCTGGCAAAAGTGGTCAGATATACCGGATACCGGAGTAATGGTTAATTCCCGGCGTCCGAATCACGAGCTATCAGAGAAGCTCTTTCGATGTCTGACTGATAATTGATATCGAAAAACGAAAGAAGCTCCGGGTCGAACCTCAGGATTTCTTCCCTCGTCACGTAGCGTACCTTGAGCCGGTCGATGACCAGATGAATGCTCAGCCGGCCGCTCAGCAGGTGCTCTTCCACCATCGTTGCACACCTTCGCGAATAGACCGAGTGAAGCGGTTCCCGCATGCCTTCCTCGAGCATCGGTACCACCGCGTCGAAGTCTGCCGACAAACCGGATAGGTACCGCAGCAGTTCGACATTGAGAAACGGCATGTCGCAGCCGACCACCAGGTTCTTCTCCGTACCTGAAGCGGTCAAACCCGTGAATATTCCTCCAAGCGGGCCTTTTTCCGGGTAGGTATCCGTCACCACCCTGAATTTCTCCGCTCCCGGGATATCCGGAAACCGGCTGGAGGTAACAACGATAACCTCCGCCGATACCTGGCTTACCCGCTCATAGACACGTTCCAGCAGGCTCTTACCCTCCAGTATCTCGAGAGCCTTGTTCCTGCCCATGCGCTGGTTTTTCCCGCCGGTGAGAATAATCGCAGAAATATCCATAGAATACACTGCCACCTGAAAAGAAAACGCGGGACAAGGCTTATCCGGCCTTTATCCCGCGCTGTCAGTTATGATTTCCGGTTTATTTTTTCAGCCCCGCGGCTTCGATGATTGACGGCACTTTCTTCTCCCAGCCGATGGCCATGATATGAACACCCTGGCAGAGGGATTTCAACCCTTTTATCAGATCGGCTGCTATCTCGATACCCATCGCCGTCTTATCTTCAGCGTTTTTCATTTTCTGAATCAGAGGCTCGGGGACAAACACGCCGGCGACGCTCTTGTTCATGTAGCGGGCCATGCCGACCGATTTCAACGGAATCACACCCGCCAGAATCGGTACCCCGACATCTCCGATTCTCTTCATGAACTTGTCGAACAATTCGACATCATAGATTGCTTGGGTCTGGATGAATTTTGCTCCGGCTCTGATTTTCTTATACATCTTCCGGATTTGCATGTCGAGTGCTGCTTCCGTGTCGGCACCCGGATTGACCACGGCTCCCGGGAAGAAGTTCGTCTTGCCGTTGAGGTCGTTTCCGGCCATGTCATGACCGCCGTTCAATGTCTCGATTGCTCCGAGCAGTCCGACTGAATCCAGATCGAATACCTTGGCTGCCTGGGGATGGTCTCCCAGCGACGGTAGATCGCCGGTAAGCGCCAGCACGTTCTCTATACCCAGCACCGCCGCGCTTAACAGGTCGGATTGCAGGGCTATCCGGTTCCGGTCGCGGCAGGTTACCTGGTAGATTGGGTCAACCCCTCTCTCCTTGACCAGGTGACTAGTAACCAGGGACCCGAGCCTCATCGCCGAACTCTGCTGGTCGGTGATATTGGCCGCTGTTACCTTGCCGTGCAGAACTTCGGCGGATTCTTCGATTTCCTCGATATTCGTGCCTTTAACCGGCCCGATTTCACAGGTTATCACAAATTCCTTGTTTTCTATAGCTGAACGTAATGTCATTGTTTAACCTCCTCCTTCGGCTTCGGGTCGGTCTTCTCCAGCACGAAGCGGGATGTCAGCAGTGTCTTGGCTTCGGGAACCATCTTGTTATAGTTCTTCGGGCCGACTATTTTGTCGAGAATATCCAGCCGGTTGACTTCCTTGAGTTTGTTGTAGATAAGTTCCCAGCCACAGTCCTTCTCCGGATATACTTCGCACTTCCCCTTGGAAGCGCCGCCGCACTGTCCGTTCAAAAGACCTTTCGAGCAGGCCGTCATCGGGCAGATACCGCCGGTATAGGCAAGCATGCACTCGCCGCATTCCAGGCAGCGTTCACTGCCGGTCCATTCGCCCCGTATGCCGCCGAGACTCATCGTATCGCAGGCAGGATAGCAGATTTTGTTGAGTGAATTGGCAACCGCCTGGACACCGACCCCGCAGGTCAGTACCAGCACCGCATCCGCTTCCTGTATCTGTTTGATTCTGGTGCTGAGGCGCGACCGGATTAACGCCTTGTCACAGAGAAAATCTATGACCGTGCCGCCGGTTACCTTTTTCCCAGCCTCTTCCAGCTTGACTTTCATTTCTTCTACCTGCTCCGGCCCTCCGGTCCCGGATGCCTGAGCACAGCCGTTACAACCAAGCAGGAAGATACTGTGTTCGTTTTTCAGAAACTCCAGTATTTCTTCCAATGGTTTCTGCTTTGAAAGAATCATCTTTCCTCCTTAACAGTCCAGTAAATTCGTTTATTTTCCCTCTCGGTTATGCCCGTTAGTGAATTGCGCAAGCCAGGCAGGGGTCGAACGACCGGACGATTCTTACGATTTCGTAAGGATTTTCCCTGTCTTTTATGGCGGTGCCGATTATCGCCTGTTCGATTGGGCCGGGATTGCCTTTTGCGTCTTTCGGCGAGGCATTCCAGGTCGTCGGTACGACACACTGATAGTTGAATATCTTGTGGTCCCTGATTTCTATCCAGTGCCCGAGGGCGCCGCGCGCCGCGTCGGTCAGGCCGAATCCCTTGGATTCCTCGGGAATTTCGTATTCGGTATAGGTCGGTTCACCCGGTTTTACCTGGAGAACCCATTTTTCGAGATTGTCGGCAACAATTTTCGCATCGAGGGCACGGGCCAGATGCCTGCCCATTACCGAGAACAGCGCCGATGCCGGAGCATTCAGTTTCTTGAGCGATGCATCGACCAGTCCCCTGACTTCAGCGTTGCCGGCCGCGTAATTGACGAGCAGCTTCGCAAGCGGCCCGACTTCGTAAACTTTACCGTCATACCTGGGAGATTTAACCCACGAATAGGCTCCCTTTTTCTCCAGGTCGGGTTTGGTTTCACCCTGTAACGGCTGTCTGGCTCCATCATAATTTTCATACCATGAACTGGTTACCTCTTCAGCAATCTTGTCGACATCGAGACCACCGTAGACTAAATCCGCCGAGGTAATACCGTTGCTGAATAACCGTTTTCGCTTCGTCACGTCAGGCTGTCCGCTTTCTATGTCGAACTGCCCGTAGGAAAGGAAATTCTTCGGGCCGGCGCCGATTTCAAAGTAATCCGCATAAGCGCCCGCAATCGCAAAAACATCCGGTAAATACACCGTATTGATGAAATCCTGGATTTTCCGCAGCTTCCAGAGGAAACTGGTTATCATATCGACGGTCGGAGTACAGGTAATACCGCCGGGAACAATGCCGACACTATGGGGAATTTTACCGCTGAAGATGCTGACCATCTCGTGTCCGGTCCGGCGAACCCCCAGGGCCTCGACGTAGTGGGCGCAGGCGGCCTGGTTCAGTTCGGGCGAAAGACGGTAGTCGCCTTCGTAGCGGGGAACGAACGGCCCCAGCTCGCCGCGGCCGACGAATGTCTTCAGCGAATTGAGTTCCGGGTCGGTTCCTTCATATTTCGCAACGTCGGTTACATCCACGTAATCGAGCGCCGCCAGATGATAGAAATGAAGGATGTGGTCCTGTACCATGTGCGCGCCCTGGATAAGGTTCCTGATTATCCGGGCATTATCCGTGATTTTTCCGGCAATCCCGAACGCGCTGTCCAGGTTCATCGCCGCTGCCATCCCGTGAGCCTGAGGGCAAACACCGCAGATTCTCTGTGTGATTACCTGCGCATCCCTCGGGTCCCTCCCGAAAAGAACCGTTTCGATTCCCCGGAACAGGTTACCGGTACTCCTGGCATCGGTGACAACGCCGTTTTCCACTTCCGTCTCTATTTTTAAATGACCTTCGATTCTGGTAATCGGGTCGATAATTATCTTGTTAGCCACTATTTGACCTCCTCTTTATCGGCCCAGCATGAGCCAATTACCGGCAACTCCACGTCAACCAGCTTCTCGTACATCGGCAGGTTGGGGAATTCGGGTTGGGTGCAGCCGAGACACGGCGAACCGGCACCGATAACCCAGTTGGTACCGTTATTCCACCGTCGCAACGGACAGTCCGCATAGGTAATCGGTCCTTTGCACCCCAGTTCGTATAAACATCCCTCGTCGCCCGGTTTCTTTGCAAATTTACCCTCGTCGAAATAGGCTCTCCGGGGACAGTTTTCATGAATCAGTTTGCCGTAAAACGCCAGCGGCCGGAGATTATCATCCAGATCTTCAGCCTTCGGCAAGCCGTTCAGCAAAATGCTCGCAATCGTATTGACTATCCAGTCGGGATGCGGAGGACAACCGGGAATATTGATGAGCGGTTTGTTGATTCCCTTCTCTTCCAGCACCTGCCGGACCGGCCGGGCATTACTCGGATTCGAACCGGAAGCCGGTATCCCTCCGAACGAAGAACAGGTACCAACCGCCAGTATCGCCATCGCGTCCCGCGCCAGTTCTTCTACCCGCTGCTCCATGGTAACCGGTTTCCCGTCTCTTTCGCCCATGACGCAGTACTCGGCGGTTGCCCCGGACGGAATTGCCCCGTCGACAA
>CAZOGR010000098.1:0-5884 GCA_964579355.1 uncultured Dehalococcoidales bacterium
CGGTCATATCGGCCCTTCCCGGAACACTTCCGTAGAGAACCGGGGCTCCTTTCCGGGAAAGCTGGGCAAGGCATATCCCGGCGAGTATTTCGGCATTTATCTGAGCGACAATTCCCGCTTCCATTATCGGGGCGGTCGAACCTCCCTGGGGAGCGCTCGATATAACGAGCGGTATTCCCCTCCGGGCGACTTCGATGGTTTTTTCCGCAGTATCGTCGACAAACTGGAGAGGACTTTTTATGAGCGAGGTGATGATGGAGATAATCGGGTTATTTCGAAATGCGTCTCTCCCGCCGGCGATTATTTCGGCCATCGTCAGCAGGTTATCCAGTTGACCGAGGCTTGTCAGCCCGGCCATGACGTGCTTTGTCGTGTTATTCAGCGATACAAAAAACTTGTTGACATCTTTGTTGGTGTCATCGATGTCCTCATCCTGTATGTTCACGTTTCTTAAAAATCCATCCCACGAATCCAACTGTTCGCAAAGGTGGGCGGAACAGGCAAGTTTTTCCGCGGTTCCTTTCTCAATAGAGTACGCCGGAACAGACAATATCCGGGAACTATCGTTGCGGGCAACGAATTCTTCAGCGGTTACATTCAGCCAGTTATTTGCTTCCGAACCGGAGGCAAATCTCACCCTCGGTTCCCGGCCGTTCAGTACCAGACAATTTTTCTCATCCCGCGCTCCGAGTATAACCGTTTCCGGGGCAGATTCGACGGCTTCCCATACCACCTTTTCCGGAATCTTCAACTGCCAGCCTGAAACACTCCCGGTCACTAACCGTGTTACCTCTGCCCCTGCAATCGAAAACAATTCAGCCGCATCACTGTTATAACAGGTTATTCCCGGCTCCAGGAGTATCTCTATAGATGCCCGGTGTATCTTCTCAATCTGTTCCTGATTCATTCTCGAATACGGTTCGATAAGGATTCCTTCTCGTGCCATGTGTTTTCCTCCTACCCGACAATCTTTCCTTTGCGATGCGCAATCATGTAGGACCTGGCTGATTTTTCTTTTCCTCCGAGCAGCCGCCCGACGCGGACGACACTCATCATTTTCATATCGAGCGGGTCCAGGATAGCTGCGTCCAGCCCGGCTTCAGCCGCCATCGCAAGAAAAGTACGATTGACCAGTGCCCGGTCGGGAAGACCGTAGGAGATATTACTCAAGCCGGCAACCGTTTTCGCACCGGGATAACGGGACTTGATTTCCCTGATGGTATCGAGGGTGACTCTTCCCTGTCCCGCATCGACCGATACCGGCAGGACGAGGGGGTCGAAAAATATCTGTTCCGGCAGTACCCTCATTCCCGTGAGCGTCTTCATAATCACATCACAGGCATCGAGCCTTTGGTTAACATTGTCGGGTATCCCTTCGGCGCCCATCGCCAGAGCAACGACGTCAGCCTTTCTTTCGCTCGCAAGTCGCCCGACTGCATTCAGCCTTTCCGGTTCGGCGGTAACGGAGTTAATCATGACCGGACCGTTTCCATATACCTGTAATCCGGCTTCGATGATGTCGGGATTGTCGCTGTCGATGACCAGTGGCTTGTCCGTCACCGGTTTGACCGTTTCAACCATCCATTTCATTGCTTCCCGGCCGTCGCTCCCGTTCCCGCTGCCTGCGTTGATATCGATATAGCCGGCTCCGGCTTTATCCTGGGATGTCGCCAGTTCCCTGATAAAGTCTCCGTTCCTTTCAGATACTGCCTGCCCGACCGATTCCCGGGTAGCGTTTATTTTTTCGCCGATGATAATCATGTTACTGCTCCGTGATAATACCCGGAATCGCCGAAAGTATCCGTCGATTGATATCCGGAGTGAGGTGATATCCTTCACCCGCTTCTATCTCTTTAACGATTTCCGCGGCTTTCTGCCAGGTCAGTTTTTTACCGGTCGCTTCCCACCGGTCGCGGCTCTGCCGGTCGCTGACGACCGGTTCGTAATGTTCGCTGCGCATGTGTTTACGGGTATGTTTCGAGGTCACGAAATTTCCTCCCGGACCGATTTGCCTGATGACATCGAAAGCCAGCGTTTCATCATCGACTTTTATGCCTTCGACAGCCCTCATAGCCATGCCCAGTATCTCGTTATCGATAACGAATTTTTCATAGGCGACCGACATGGCGAATTCCAGCAGGCCGGCTCCGTCATGGATGAAGTTTGCTCCGGCCAGAGCGCACATCAGGTTGGTCATCGATGATTCATAGCCGCTCTGCGCGTCCAGTTCCTTCGAATCGGTCATCCCTCCGGTGGCATAAAAAGGCAGCCTGTAGTACTGGGCCATCTGAGCGCCGGCAGCGTTCAGCAGCCCCATCTCGATAGACCCGGCGAGGTACCGTAAATTGCGAAGGTCGGTATTTGTCGCTACCGAACCGTATATCACGGGCGTTCCCGGATTGATTATTTGTGACAGGGCAACCCCCATGAGGGAATCGATTGTCTGAATAACGAGATTTCCAGCCAGCGTTACCGGCGAGGTCGCCCCGCAGAGCGGTTCGGAAGGACAAACGACCGGTATTCCCTGCCTGGCAATGGTCACCAGCAGGTCTCCGTAATGAGCGTCCATTTTCAGCGGGCTCATCACGCAGGCAATCATCGAAACAATCGGGCGTTCCCGTAACGACTCCGGCGATCTGGCAATCAGTTCAGCCATCTTTATGACATTGTTGATGCCGTCGATAGTGTACACGCCTCCCATGATGTGCTTTGTGGTGTTGTTCAATCCCGCGTAAAACCGGTTGACATCGACCTGCTCGACGGGTAATTCGCTCGGATATGTGGGGAGCATGTAGAGGTGGATGTTCTCCAGTTTATCGACCAGTTTTCCTATCCGGGCTATATCCCGGACGGTTCCCCGCCGCTTTTCTCCTGTTTCGGGGTGATAGATAAAAAGGGCGGTGCCGCCGGTGCCCGCGTATACCTTCGAACCTCCAAGCACGACATCGTCCCGTTCGTCCTGTCCGGCAAGCAAAATTTCCGAAGGAGCTTTCCCGACCAGTTTCATTACCGTATCCGAATCCATCCGGATGACGTTACGGTCTCCGTCCTGAATTGCACCGGCATCCAGATAGTACTGCATGGCAGTTTCGGAATTTACCTGAAATCCGACTTCCTCGATGGTTTTCATGGCAGTTTCATGAATTTTTCTGATATCCTTATCGGAAAGCGGTTTATACGAACCGCCTTCAATGCCTCTTCGACCCATTACTTCCTCCTCCCTGCGCACTGCAGCTTTCTACAGGTACGACAGGGGTTGTATTTTTCAACTCCGTTACCGGCGTTTCCGACGCCGATTATCCCCGATATCGATTTCCTCGGCATCATCAGGTACTCTTCGGTTATCCTGACTCCGGCAGTATTTTCCGCCATTATGGTAAATAACTGTTCCTGCTGAGTGACGTTCCAGTCGCAATAACCCGGGCTGAACCGTCGGCTGAGGCATTTTCCCTGCATTGCGAAAAGATGGCGGACTTCTTCTTCCAGCGAAACAGCCAGGTTTTCAGCCGCGCAGGAACCCAGTGCATCGAGTACCGTCGCCTGAACGACTTTACCGCTTTTCGCCAGATTATCAATCTGCTGTTCAAGAAGGGGACCTATTGTCAGAACGAATACGGCAATCTTCTCGCATCGCTCGCAAAGACCGGCTATTACGTTACTCTCAAGAATCGTCATATCTTCAAGCATTACCTGATTATCTTTCACCTCGACGATATCTCTGAAGGTAAAGGAATAGTCGGTCGTCAGCAGGTTTGTATACGATTGGCTGAATTCATCGAATAACTTCCGTATTCGCAGCGGTGGTTCGCAACCATCGGGATAACCGATTTTTTCAAGCACCTGATTTCTGTTGATGGTTCCGGTTTTTACCGTTCCACGCATGTTCACGGACATACCTCTCCTTTCGTTATGAATCATGTACGAATAGATTAAACAAGCATACACCGGCTCAAGTATTCCTGTTAAGTGGAAACAGTAGTCTCAGGCATACCAGAGAAAGCAGAAAACTGAAAGGGGCTTAAAGCGCGCCACGAGAGGCATATGGGCGGTTTTTCGAGGTTTACAACAAAATAATACTACGAAGGCGCTCTATCTGAAACCAAAACAGCTATTACATCAACTTCATCGACAACCAGGTTGTTTGAAATTTTATTACTAGCCCCGGACGTATGCGTGTTTACCAGGTTCAGGTATAATTATCGCCTTTTCTATTAATTTTGTATTCCTCCCTCTGTTATATTCTTCAGGATTTATGTTTTATGGTACCACGATACGGGTAACCCGTCTAATAATGGATATGGTAGTTGATATACGTATAAATATCCGTATCTATAAGATGTGCCGAAAACAATTTCCGGTTTATCCCTCCTTAACGCGAATAAACCATGCTCAGCCCGAATAACCCGGTATTTTCCTGAAAAATATCGGATTTATCGTTATTATGTCAATATATCGGCTTTTCCGTTGAAGCATCTCCCGGATTTCACGATATCTTCAGCAGTATCTTGATATTGTCTTCCTTATTTACGAGAAGCTGTTCGAAACCTTTTTCAACAGCTTCTGCGAGGGGTATTACCGAGGTGATAAGCCTGCTGGCATCGATAGTGCCGTCTGCCAGCAATGCAACGGCGGTCGCTCCTTCGTCGATGTATATGGGACTTCCGACGATATTTTTCTGGTTATACATGATGTCGAGAAAATCCACCTGCCCCGGTTTATCGAAAACTCCTTCTATAACGACGACACCGCCGTTCCTCAGCAGGTTAAGGGCAAGCTGGGGCGTTTCCGGATGGCCGACACATTCGAAGGCGATATCGACGCCAAGGCCGCCGGTCAGTTTCTTTATCGTCCCGATTGCGTCGCCTTCCTGAAGGTACGTCACCGAGGTTGCCCCCAGCGATAAGGCTTTATTTCCCCGGCCTTTATGTTTGGCAACCAGGTGTATCTCGGCAGCCCCGGCGGCTTTAACCGCCACCAGGGTGCACAAACCGATGATACCGTCCCCGACGATGGCTACCCGGTCGCCGATTGCCATCCGGCTGATTCGGGCGGCGTGGACAGCCACGGCAATAGGTTCAACGAGCGCCCCGGCTTCGTCCGTAACGTTGTCAGGCAGCTTGTAAAGGGCATATTCGGGCGATACCAGGTATTCGGCCATGCAACCGTCCTTGTGCAGGCCGGTGAACTTAAGGTTCGAGCAGACGTTATACATGTGCCGCTTGCAGTAGTAGCATTCGCCGCATACCCAGTACCCGACTCCGGATACCCTGTCACCCGGTTGAAAAGCGGTCACCCCTTTGCCCAGGCTCACCACTTCTCCGGCAAACTCGTGACCGATGGTGACCGGTATTTTTTCTTCGTTGATAATACAGGGGCCGGCAGCGTATTCCTTCAAATCGGTTCCGCAAATTCCGGCTGTTTTTACTTTTATCTTCACTTCACCCGGACCCGGAACAGGTTCGGGAACATCCTCGAAACGCAGGTCTTTTCTACCGTACCATCGCAGTGCTTTCATTATGCCTCACCCTACCTTTTTCGTTAACGATTCGTCAGTAATTATCGAAAATCATTGCTATGGTTGTCAAACAAAAAACGGCGCCGGTAAAGGCGCCGCTGTATTTCTTCCGCTTGAATTTCTGCTTTTAGTTAAAGAAATCCCGCACCATATCGAATTCCTTGGGCAGGAAAGCAATGACGAGGGGAAACTTGTCGAGCAGTATTCCGGCGATCAATGATTCGGTGAGCATATCCGGCCCGAAGAACTTGACGATCGTCGCCAGTATCGCTCCAAGCGTTATGGCTCCCATGAGAAAACCGAATATCGCTCCGCCGAGGCTGTTGACCCATCCCAGCATGACCATTTTCAAAATGGCTTTGAGGAATT
>CAZOGR010000099.1:0-5872 GCA_964579355.1 uncultured Dehalococcoidales bacterium
ACCAGCCGGGTCGGCTGGGTGCTGCCGGGCAGGCTTCCCCCTCCGACCATGCTCTCGCCGTCGATAACCGCCGCCTTGTCGCCGAGAGCTCCCGCCCACCGTTCCGCCCTCGTACCGAGTTCTTCAGGAGTCGCGGCAATCATCCGCCATATCGGGATAGTCTTCGTCGCTTCCCCTCTTAAATAGTGCAGCAACGTCGCCGAAAGCCCGGCTATCCTCGTTTTATCGGTCCGAACCGCCCGGGCCAGGGGATGTTTCTTACACTTGTCGACCAGTTCCTTTTTTCCGACGATGATACCCGCCTGCGGGCCTCCCAAAAGCTTGTCGCCGGAAAAACAGGCCAGTCCCACCTCGGCGGCAACACTTTGCTGTACCATCGGTTCCGGTGCCAGTCCGTACGCCGCCGTATTCAGAAAACAGCCGCTCCCCAGGTCGTCGATGACCGGAATCCCGGTTTCTTTACCCAGCCCGGCGATTTCTTCGATAGTCGTCGAACGGGTAAACCCGATGACCCGGAAATTGCTTGAATGAACCCGCATCAGCGCCGCCGTTTTCGGGGTTATCGCCTTCCGGTAATCGTCAATATACGTCCGGTTCGTCGTTCCCACTTCGACCAGTTTCGCCCCGCTTTGCCGCATCACATCCGGGATGCGGAAACTGCCCCCGATTTCCACCGCCTCGCCCCGCGAAACAATTACTTCTTTCCGGTTCGCCAGCGCCGAAAGCGCCAGCATCACCCCGGAGGCATTGTTGTTCACCACCATTCCGGCTTCGGCACCGCTTATCTGGCAGAGCAACTCCTCGATATGAACGTACCTCGAACCCCGTTTCCCGGAAGAAAGGTCGAATTCCAGATTGGAGTAGGAACGCGAAACCATCTCCATCGCCTCGATGGCCGCCCGGCTCAGCGGCGATCGACCGAGATTGGTGTGTATTACCACTCCGGTGGCATTGATGACCGGCCGAAGTACCGGATGCTCCAGGCGGTAAAGGTACTGCGAAACCGAGTCCGCGATTTCATCAGGCGAAGGGCATGGTTTCCCCGATGCAATCATCCGGCGGGCGTTTTCGAGTTCCCGGCGAACGATATCCACAACCAGTTCGTGAGAATACCGGGCAGTAAGCCCCGCTATCCGTTCATCCGAAATCACGGTATCGACCCCGGGAAGCTTGCGAAATTCGTTCTGCATTATTACCCCTGCCTATTTTATCATAGACCGGATTAGCTTTGTCTAAAATTCCGATTAGCTTTTTACCAGGTTACTTGACATCTCCCCCTTTCTATTGTATCCTGTTTTATGGGCATAAGTTCAAAATAATCACTTTTAGAACGTAAGACCATTAAAGGATGAAAGATGGGAAGAAGACATTTATGGCGCCGGGTCAGTTCGGTCCCCCCGGTCGACTATTTTAAACCGGCCGGAATACCGATGGTCAATCTCCAGGAGGTAAACCTCCTCGTCGAAGAAGCCGAAGCCATTCGCCTGAAAGACCTCGAAGAGCTTGAACAGGAAGAGTGCGCTGATAAAATGAGTGTCTCCCGAACGACCTTCTCCCGGATTCTCGATTCTGCCCGCCGGAAGATTGCTGACGCCCTGCTGAACGGGAAAGCCATCCGCATCCAGGGCGGCAACTACGAAATGGCGGAAAACCGTTTCCGCTGTATCAGCGGGCATGAGTGGAGCGTCCCCTTCGAAGATATGATTGCCAATCCTCCGGAATCATGCCCGGAATGCAAGACCCCCAGCATCATGCCGTTAATGCCGCCGGGCATGAACTGGAACCGCCAGGGACACGGCCGCCGCTATCGCGGTAACCGTCATATTTAACGATATCCTCCGGAACAGTCAAAGGAGGTGAGATACATGCCATACAGAGATGGAACAGGCCCGAACGGAATGGGAGCAAAGACCGGCAGAGGCGCCGGTAATTGCTCCGGACCGACAACAACCGGACTTTTCGCACCCTTGAGGCGCTGGTTCGGACGTGCCGGCCGTGGCCCAGGACAAGGCGGAAAGACCCCGCTTAACCGGCGTAACAACCGAATTGTCCGGTAACGTGAACTCATACATGTATGAAAATCACCCGAAGGAGGTAGAAATATGCCGTTTGGTTATGGAAGAGGAAGAAGCAGAGGATTCGGGCCGGGAACTGCCTGGGGAAGAGTCCCCGGGTTCGGTTGCGGGTTCAGGGGAGCGTCACCCCCGTGGCCGTATGTCGGCTTCGGACGGGGCGGACTTCCAAGGCATGCCTGGGGTATGAACGCCGCCGCTTACCCGCCGCCCGCTTACACATACCCGGCGTATGTCAGCAATCCCAAACCCCCCGCAGCCAGCGAAGAAACGGAACTTGAGTACCTGAAAAAACAGGCGGAATCAATTCGCGACCAGCTTAAAAATATCGAATCCAGAATGAACGATCTCGAAAAAGACTAGACTCACAAGGAGGTGTGCTATGCCAGGATTTGATGGAACCGGCCCGAACGGAATGGGCTCGATGACCGGCGGCGGCAGAGGTTTCTGCATCGTTCCCCTCCGGGGGCGGCAGCCGGCTTACTGGCAGCGCGGATTCTCCCGGCAGACCGGTTTTCCTGCCGGTCCGAACTATACCGGCCGGGATGAGATTACATACCTCAGAGAGATAACCGATTCTCTGAACGCTGCTCTCAGCAACATCGAAAAAAGGCTCGAAAAAATCGAAGCCGTTAAATCACAGTAAAGGAACACTATAATGAAAATTTGTATCTCAGCCACCGGCGCCACACTGGAAAGCGAGGTCGAACCACGCTTCGGCAGGTGCCCTTACTTTATCATCGTTGACCCGGAAACAATGAAATTCGAAGCCGTGAATAACACCAGTGCCGCCCAGGCAGGCGGCGCCGGTATCGCTTCCGCTCAGTCCATCGCGGCAACCTCCGGCATTCAGGCGGTCCTCACCGGGAACTGCGGCCCGAACGCTTATCAGGTGCTCGATTCCGCCGGTATCAAGGTAATAACCGGAGTTTCCGGTACGGTGAAGAATGCTGTTGAAACGTACCGCGCCGGCGCCTCTCAGCCTGACTCGCAGGCAAACGTTCCCGACCATTATGGTATGAACGCAACGCCGGGAACAGGCGGCGGTGGTGGTGGCATGGGCCGGGGCATGGGCGGCGGTATGGGCCGGGGCATGGGCAGAGGCCGGGGTATGGGCCGGGGTATGGGAATGGACGGAACCATGCCGTCCTCCACTCCCCCTTCGCAGCCGCTCCAGTCTCCCAATCGCGAAATCGACGACCTCAAAGCCCAGGCTAAATCAATGGCCGAGCAACTCGCTTCTATCCAGCGCCGCATTGAAGAACTGGAAAAACCGGATAACTGATAGTCTCTCCTTTCTGCTACCGGGTATGCCTTTAAAAGGCATACCCGGTACTGTATCCGTTTTCTTCATTAACCTCCCTTCATGGTAAAATAAAAAATAACCGTACTCCGCTGCGGTAGAAAAAGAGTAGTTCCTTAAATGATACTTTCCGTTGCCAGTGGCAAAGGAGGAACCGGTAAAACGCTGGTCGCTACCAGCCTTGCCCTTTCTCTGAAAGATGAATACGATGTCAAACTCATCGACTGCGATGTCGAAGAGCCGAACGACCACATTTTTCTGAAACCGGTGATAACCTCGAGTCGGGACGTCTCGATACCGGTACCCCTCGTCGATGAAACGAAATGCACCCACTGCGGTCTGTGCAGTGAGGTCTGCGCTTATAATGCCCTCGCCGTCCTTCCCAAACTGGTCATGGTTTTCGACCAGCTGTGCCACGGCTGCGGCGCCTGCAGTTACCTCTGTCCGGAAAAGGCTATCTCCGAAACGAAACATAAGGTCGGCGTTATCGAAACCGGCCGCAGCGGCGGCATCGACTTCGTCCAGGGCAGGCTCGATATCGGCCAGACAATGGCCCCGACCGTTATCCGGGCAGCCCGTAAATTCGTCGATAAAAATAAGGTAAACATCATCGACGCCTCTCCCGGCACTTCCTGCCCCGTCGTCGAGGCCATCAAAGGCAGCGATTTCTGCCTGCTCGTTACCGAACCGACCCCCTTCGGCCTGAACGACCTGATTCTGGCTGTGGAAACCGTCCGCCAGCTCAGCATTCCCTGCGGCGTCATTCTCAATCGGGCAGGAACCGGCGATAACCGCACCGAAGAATTCTGCCACAGCCAGAATATCCCCCTGCTCATGACCATTCCCCTCGACCGGAAAATCGCCGAACTCTATTCACAGGGTATACCCCTCGCCGAAGGCTTCCCTGAATATAAAGAACAATTTATCGGCGTTTATGAAAGAATCGGAGAACTTATACGATGAAAGAGCTGATTATCCTCAGCGGCAAGGGTGGAACCGGCAAAACCAGTATCGTCGGCTCTTTCGCCGCTATCGCTCACAATAAGGTAATGGCTGATTGCGATGTCGATGCCGCCGACCTTCACCTCCTCCTCAGGCCGGTCAATATCGAAGCTCACGACTTTTACAGCGGCCAGGTGGCCGTTATCGATAAGCAAAAGTGCGTCGAGTGCGGCATCTGCGAGAATACCTGTCGCTTCGACGCCATTCATGATTTCACCGTCGAACCGGTCTCGTGCGAAGGCTGCGGTTTCTGCTCCCGCATCTGTCCGGTCGAAGCTGTCACGATGAAAATCTGCAACGCCGGACGCTGGTACCTTTCCGATACGAATTACGGGAAACTGGTGCACGCCCGCCTCGGTATCGCCCAGGAAAACTCCGGTAAACTGGTCGCCCTCGTCCGGCAGCAGGCAAAAGAATACGCCAATACCCATAATCTCGATTTCATCATCAGCGACGGCCCCCCCGGCACCGGCTGCCCGGTCATCTCGTCGATTTCCGGGGCGAACCTTGCCCTGATTGTCACCGAACCGACCCTGTCCGGCATTCACGACATGGAACGGGTACTCGACGTCTGTTCCCATTTTAAAGTCCCGGCTGTCGTCTGCGTCAATAAATACGATATCAATATCGGGAACACCGAAAAAATCAAACGATCCTGTGAAGAAAAAGGTATCGAGGTCGCTGCCCTGATACCGTTTGATACCACTGTCACCGAAGCCATGATTCAGGGAAAACCAATCGTCGAATTCACTGCTACTAAAGTCGCTGACGAAATAAGAATTTTGTGGGAAACTGTTGAAAAGAAACTGAGGGAGAAAAAGTAATGCCGATTTACGAATACGAATGCCGGAAATGCGGAGAAAAATTTGAAAAAAGACGCAGTATCAGCGATGACGACCGCGAACTCTCCTGTCCCAAATGCGGCGCCGAAAAACCCGCCCGCGTATTCTCCATGTTCGCCACGGCTGTTCCGGGAGGCGGAAGCTCCTGCTCGACCGCCGGTGGCTGAAGCCTGAAATAGTAAGACAGGTTGTCTTTTAACGAAATAATCTATCTCTGATATTTTTTAACAGGCACCATTCAGGTATAATAAGAATAAACAATCGATACAGGAGGAAAAATGAAATACGCAGTACCCGTCGCCGGAGGAATCGTTTCTTCGCACTTCGGCCATTGTGAGCAGTTTGCCATCATCGATATCGATGATACATCGAAAAAGGTAACGAACAAGGCCATGGTAACCCCGCCTCCCCATGAACCCGGGGTGTTCCCGGCGTGGCTCGCCGGCCAGGGTGTCAACGTCATTATCTCCGGCGGTATGGGAGCACGCGCCCAGATGCTCTTCCAGCAGAACAATATCGCCGTTATCACCGGCAGCATGGAAAGTAACCCGGAAAAAGCCGTTCTCAGCCACGTCGCTGGTTCCCTCGAAACTGGCGATAACCAGTGCAGCGAGAACGAACCCGGCCACCAGCATAATTGCGATAACTGAAGA
>CAZOGR010000100.1:0-5871 GCA_964579355.1 uncultured Dehalococcoidales bacterium
TAAAACTGCTGACGTTCTTCATGAGCGTCTCCTTTTCTCTTTCTGCCGGGAGGGCATTGCACGGACACCTCCGGTGTTTGGTGTAATGCCCGCTTGGCGGGAATACCCGGGAGCGGTTATGCCCCATCGGCGAATCGATGAACAGTCCGGAAAAGACACGTTTTCTGTAAAAGAACATCCATGAGAAAACAAAACGGGAACAACATCGTCACCATCGGCCCTGAAGCGGGTTCGGTTCACTCCGAATCACTCTGGGAAAACGTTGAAAAAAAGTACAAGTCGAGTGAACGCCGCTACCGCCTTCTGGCTGAAAATGTCACCGATGTTATCTGGACGCTTAATTTCGACCTGGAATTCACTTATGTCAGCCCGTCGGTTATCCACATGCGCGGATACAACGCCGAAGAAGCCATGAATCAAAGTCTTGCCGAGACATTCACCCCTTCCTCTTTTCGTGCGCTTCTTAAAGTCCTTAATGAAGAACTGTCTTTGAGAAACGCTTTTCTCAAAGAGCCCGTTCACAGCCGGACACTCGAACTGGAGCAGATTTGCAAGGGTGGTTCGATTATCAGTACCGAAACGAAATTATCCCATCTGCGTAACAATATCGAAACAGTAATTGGATTCCTGGGGGTGACCCGGGATATTACTGAGCGCAAGCGCATGGAAGAACAACTGAAACATTCGGAAATCCTGGCGTCACTGGGGAAAATGACCGCCGGAATCGCCCACGAAGTCAATAATCCTCTCGGCAGTATCCTTCTGTTCTCCGAGATGATGATGAAAACAGAAGTATCGCCGAGCGTTAAAAAGGATTTAAAGGTTATTCACGATGAAGCCAGGCGGGCGGTGAAAGTAATGTCCGACCTCCTGACCTACAGCCTTCACAGCAAGCACAATTTTGAAAAAACAGAGTTCAGGGAAATTATCGATAAAGTCCTCGATATGCGACTGTACGCTCAAACGGTCCGGAATATCAGCGTCACCCGGATATTCCCGGATGAACCGGTTTTCGTACTGGGAGATAAATCACAGCTCATCCAGGTGATGATGAACATCGTACTGAATGCCGAAGAGGCGATGGAAGAAAGCGGAGGGAACATATTCATCACCCTGAAAACATGCGACACGTGGGTGAAAGTATTTGTTTCCGATGACGGCATCGGCATACCCGAAGAGAAGTTAAGCCAGATATTTTACCCGTTTTACACGACGAAGGGCATCGGCGAAGGTACCGGCCTTGGCTTGAGTACCTGTTACGGGATAGTTACTTCTCACGGAGGTTTAATTAAAGCGCTGAACAATGAGATGGGTGGAGCCACCATCGTCATCGATTTACCGGCTGCCCGTTAATGACCCGAAATTTACCTTATTTCAAGTATCCTGTCCAACCGGAATGAGCGTAATTCCTTCCGGTTCAGGCAAAACGCCTGCATGCCCTGATAGGTTCTTCCCCGAAACCCCATCGTCCCGACCACTACCGGCATGACCGTTCTGACCGACTGTTCGTTATTCGAATTCTGGTAGACTATCTCAAGCGGGATTTTGTTTTTTATAGCCTCTCTGATGATGTGAACCCGCTCATCTGCCGGGTTTGATTCCTTCGTTACGCCGTCCTGAAACCGGGAAAGAAATTCCGCCACCTGAAAATTGGTGCGTACCTGCCTCTTTGAAAACAGTCTTTTCAGGACAACTCCTTCGAGTGACGTACACCTGCTCAACGCCACGTACATTTGGCCGTCAGCAAAGGTTCCGCCTCCGGTATCGATGATAACGTTATTAAAGGTCTTTCCCTGGCTCTTATGGATGGTAACCGCCCAGGCAAGCATGACGGGAAACTGGGTAAATCTGCCAACCACCTCGGAACGGAGGTTGCCGCTATCGGCGTAGTACCGGAAAATCTCCCAGGTATACCGGGGTATCTCGACACATTCACCTTCTTCGAGTTCGGCAATGATGACATCTTCATCAACTTCATTTTTTTCGAAGCCGATGATTTTACCGACGGTACCGTTGACCCAGCGGCCGGAAAAATCGTTATTCAGCATCATTACCTGCGAACCTGTTTTCAGGTTAAGCTCGAGACGAGTCGGCAGATAATCCTGTTTGAAATCTCCATCGATTTTTCCGGAAAAGGTAAAGAGCGGTGATTCAAGAGATTCGAGGTACCGGTTGTTTATCTCTTCAGCAAGCCGGTTCGTCGTCGTCAGGGAAATGCACAGTTCACCCGCATCAGGCGTAAAATCCGGTAAATACCGGGTATTAAGCTTATCGATATCGTCCCCGGTAATCGTATTGTTTCGTATGGCATTGAGTAACCGGATGAAGGCATCATCGGTCTGCCGGTAAATCGTATCAAGTTCGATGAAGTCCATCTCGAATTTCTCGAATACCCGCGCTCCGTAGAAATACGGTGTGCGGTACAGGGACAGATAGGCCTCCTGTTCGCCCGAGGTGACGACAGGGGGCAACTGGTACAGGTCTCCGATAAAGGCCATCTGGATACCGCCGAACGGTTTTGATTCATCCGGGCCGTTCAGCCTGAGGAACGTATCGATACAATCCATCAGGTCGGCCCTGACCATGGATACTTCGTCGATGATAATCGTATCGAGACTGCGGTACGTTTCATTGGTTTTTTTTATCCGGGACTTCCTGATTTTTTCCGGGGTAATGCCGGGTTTGAACCGGAAAAAGGAGTGAATGGTCTGACCTTTGACATTCAGAGCGGCTACCCCGGTCGGCGCCAGGACAACAACCGATTTCCCGGTGGTGCTCCGGAAATATTCGAGTAACGTGGATTTCCCGGTTCCGGCTCTCCCGGTGATAAAAACGCTCCGGTTACTGTATTCGAGAAGGTCGAGAGCCGCCCGGAACTCAGGATTGATATCGATTGAATCTGTATGTATCATGCCGTTACAGCATTATAAACCGGGTTTCCCGAAAAAATAAAGAAATAAAAAGTAGAAAATACGGATTTATCAACCGGTGAATGTTAATGAAGGGAGAAAATGGAGCGGGAGACGGGACTCGAACCCGCGACAGCCTGCTTGGAAGGCAGGAACTCTTCCACTGAGTTACTCCCGCTCGTCGAAGGTACAGGTAGATTTTACGATAATCCTCATGAAAAATCAATTGCAGCGAGCTGATTCGGTTGCCATTTTCATGAACCGGGTGTTACCGGCAGGGTTTTCGGTTGCTTTGAGGAACGGTAATCGGGGTGAGAGGACTTGAACCTCCGGCCTCAGCGTCCCAAACGCTGCGCGCTAGCCGACTGCGCTACACCCCGCCGATGATACCGGTACTATTTTACCATATCCGGAGGCGTAACATGATAAAGATGAAACGATATTCTACGGAAAGAAAAGGCCCCGGGAATCCGGGGCCTTCAATCTCATTTCGAAGGACTATTTGCTTTTCTCGACCAGTTCGAGCAGTTTTTCATACTCTTCATCGGTTCTGGCCTGGATAACCTTGATATCATCTTCGGAAAGGTGCCGGAACCTCCCCTGCGCTTTCAGGTATTCGTCAACCGGTTTTCGCTTGCTGGTGGTGACGTTGAGCTTGTATTTCCCATTCTCTATTTCGTAGAGCGGGAAGACCCCTGTCTGTACCGCCAGCTTGCCTATTTCGATACCCATGTCAGTGGCGCTTCTCCAGCCGGTCGGGCATACCGAGAATATGTGAACGTAGGCCGGGCCTTCTATAGCGGCTGCTTTGGCTACTTTATCCATCAGGTCGAAAGGATAACTGGGAGAGGCCGTCGCCACATACGGAATATTATGGTCGGCGGCTATTTTCGGCATGTTCTTCTTCCAGGTAATTTGTCCAATACTTTTCTTCCCCGCCGGGGCTGTTGTCGTGGAGGCTCCGTATGGAGTTGCCGAAGAGCGCTGAATACCGGTGTTCATATAAGCTTCGTTGTCCCAGCAGATGTAGGTCATGTTGTGGCCCCTCTCAAGGGCTCCGGAAAGCGCCTGGAGTCCGATGTCACTGGTGCCGCCGTCACCGGCAGTGGCAACGATATTGATTTTTTTCTCTGGCTTTATTCCCTTCTCCATCATGGCTTTCAATCCGGCTTCGATGCCCGAAGCAACTGCCGCCGTGTTCTCGAAAAGGGTGTGAATCCAGGGCAGTCTCCATGATGTCCAGGGAAGTTGAGAGGAGATAATCTCCATGCAGCCGGTTGCCGAAACAACAATTGTATCCGGGCCGAGGGCTTTGAAAGCCAGCCGCATGGCCAGGGCTTCGACACAACCGATACAAGCCCGGTGTCCGGGAGCCAGGTATTCTTGCTTGGTAACCTGTCTTTTTCCGTAGGTAATCGTATTCTCTGCCATTATTCCCTCACCCCGTATATCTCGTATTCGCGTTCGCTGCCGTTTTCAGCCATCTCGATACCTTTGTCGATGATTTCCTCGAAGCCTTTGACGGTAATATCGCGTCCGCCGATGCCACCAATGATATTAACAACTTTCGGTTTTTCCGGCTGGTTGTAAAGGACCGACCTTACTTCGGAACAGACCGGCCCGGCCTGTCCGCCGAGCGAATAGGCCCGGTCGAGGACAACGATAGTTTTCGCACCTTTCACCGCTTCCCTGAATTCTTCTACAGGGAACGGCCTCCAGAGCCGGAACCGAACCAGCCCGACCGATCTGCCTTCATTCCTCATGTTATCGATGGTCGTCATAGCTGTCTGACTGAAACTGCCCATGGTTATCAGGAGTGTTTCCGCGCCTTCGGTGCGGTAGGTTTCAACCGGCAGGTAGTGACGCCCGAATATCTCTCCGAATTCTTTCCAGACTTCTTTTATCACTGATTTCGAGGCCTGGAGATTTTCCTCCTGGTACCGGCGCGCTTCTGAATAAATAACCGGCGGAGCGAAAGTTCCCATCGAAACCGGTTTATCCGGGTCGAGGGGTAACGGGTAATTGTTCGGCGGGAGAAACTTGTCGACCGGTTCCTGGTCTTCGATAAATGTCGGCTCAATCATATGGGAGAGGTGGAACCCGTCGAGATGAACCATCACCGGCAGCAAAACCCGTTTGTCTTCAGCTATTCTGAAAGCACAGAGAACGGTATCGAAAACTTCCTGTCCGTTTTCTGCAAATATCTGAATCCAGCCGGTGTCGCGAACCGCCATGACGTCCGAATGGTCGCCCCAGACACTCAACGGCCCGGAAAGGGCGCGGTTGGCGACGGTCATGACAATGGGTAGCTGCATGGAAGCAGCAACGAAGAGTACTTCGTGCATCAGTTCAAGACCCTGACCGGCGGTTGCCGTAAAGGTTCTGGCGCCGACGGCAGCAGAACCAAGGCAGGCACTCATTGCCGAATGCTCGGATTCCACCGGGATGTAAGCTGCATTCAGTTCGCCGTCCGCAACGAGTTCAGCAATATGTTCGACGATATGGGTCTGAGGAGTGATAGGATAGGCCGCCACAACATCGACATTCGCCAGTTTAGCGGCTTCTCCTATGGCGAGCGAGACTTCCATTCCGATTCGTTTTGCCATTAGTGATCCTCCTCAACCATCGTGATGACGTCTTTCGGGCATTCTTTCGCGCAGATGCCGCATCCCTTGCAGTAGAACAAATCTGCCACGAACAGCCCGTCTTCCTGCTGGTTGATGCACCCTTCCGGGCAGTAGATATAGCACATGCCGCACTTGATGCACTTCGAGTAATCGGAAACGGGGCGTTGAGACCTCCAGCCTCCGGTGGCATACTGTGCAGCACTTCCCGGCTCGGTGACAATGCAGCCAGGGTTAAAGTCTTTCCAGGTTACTTCGGTTTCACTTTTAAATGTCACGTGATTTACTCCTTTATCCTGGTATCTTCGAAGGCTTTTTTCAAAGCGTTCATATTTCGT
>CAZOGR010000101.1:0-5829 GCA_964579355.1 uncultured Dehalococcoidales bacterium
GGCGCCCTCGGCAGCGCTGCCGGTGTTCTTGCCGGACAGAATCTGGGGGCCGGGAAACCGGACCGGGCTGAAAAGGGCGGCTGGGTAGCGGTCGGATTGTATTCCGGGGTGATGCTTGTCCTCTCCGTTGTCATCTGGTTTTTTGCCGAAGAGATTGTCCGTTTTTTCAACAACGACCCGGAACTGGTGGCGATTGCCGCCGGCTTCATGCGGATACAAATCCTGGGATATATTGTCATCGGCCCGACGGTGGTGTTAAGCCTGTGCATCGAGGGAGTCGGCGATACGATACCGACGATGATTGGCACGCTCTTCACCATGTGGGCGGTTCAGGTACCGCTTGCCTGGGCGCTTCCTGAGTATACCTCGCTTGGTGTCGAAGGGACGCAGTGGGCAATTACCATCGCCTTGGTGGTCCGGGCGGTCATGTTTACCGTATACTTCAGAACCGGCCGCTGGAAGAGAAAAGCTGTTTGATTCGGCCCGGATGTGGTAAGATTCAAAGAACGGCTGTTCGAACCACTCCTTTAATCCCATTGCTATTTTTTTTGGAGACGATATTGAAAAAACTATTGTTGGTAGTATCGGTAGTTCTTATTTCAGCAGTAATACTTCCCTTCACGGGATGCGGAGGCGAAATGGTTGCTCAGGACGGAGACATCGTAAAAGTGCATTACACCGGGACGCTCGATGACGGGAGTCAGTTCGATTCCTCGGCAGGCAGAGACCCGCTTGAATTTACCATCGGCGCCGGGCAGATGATTCCCGGATTCGAAGACGCGGTCAGGGGTATGAAAAAAGGCGAGGTCAAGACCGTTACCATCCCCGCCGCCGAAGCGTATGGTGAAAAGAGCGACGAACTCATTTTCAGCTACCCCAGGGAAAAGCTGCCGGAAGGCATGGACCCGAAAGTCGGCGACCAGCTTGTCATGCAGCAGTCCGGCGGAGGAATGTCGCAGGTGACGGTGATAGAAGTGACCGAGGCGGCCATCGTTATCGATGCCAACCATGAGCTTGCCGGAAAAGACCTGACGTTTGCTATCGAACTGGTTGAACTGACGAGAAATTAGTCCCGGACCGGGAGTTGCGGATGTCGTCGCAGTTCGTCGGGAAAGAAATAGCCGTAGAGACCTCGGGCGAATTAAGCCAGCCGGTCTCGTTCCGGCTGGACAAACAGGAGTACCGGATAACCGAAATTACCGAGTCGTGGCCGGATTACGGCTTCGGCAGGAGCGTCACCGGGCGCAAGCGGTGGTGGCAACGCCATCACCGGAACTACTTCCGGGTCAGAACGGATACCGGCGAGCTTTTTGAAATCTACTACGACCGGGGTGTCAACAAAAAACACCCTGAGTTCCGCAAGTGGTACGCCTCACGAAAAATCGGTGACGGTTAACCGCGAAATTTTACGGGTTTCTCCCGCCGGCGGAAGGCGAGTTTTTTTACCAGCCCCAGGGTTTCAAGGGAAAGTCCGAATCGTAACGCCGGGATGACCAGTCGCAGGGGTATGACCTTCAATTTCGCCTGAATTGTACCCTCGACAACATCATCATCCTCGAAGGCGGGTATCAGGCTGACGTTATACCCTGGAAGCCGGTTGAGGATTGCATTGAGAGAACCGGCTGCCGCGAAGAGCATACCGGTATAATCCGGCTCGGCGAATCCGATGACGAGATTGCCGGATATGTCGCCTTTCACCCTCCGGAAGGTGTCTTTTACCAGTTGCAGCACCTTCGGCGTCAGCCGCTTCGATGAGTGCCAGACGTCCCCGAACTCAACAGATGCTACCCTTTTCGACGTTTTTCCATTGCCGGAAGCCGGTTTGGTTTTACCGGAACGCTTCATTTTTTTAGACAGGTCGTTTTTTACGACGCCGAAGAGCCAGGAGACCCGAAAGCGGAACGATTTCGCCGACGATGAATCGAAGAGCAGAAGCACCTCGACCGGTACCGCCAGCAGCAGGAGCGTTGCCAGCAACAGTCCTGAAAATACATAGAGTACGACCAATCCGGATTACTCTCCCTCTTTTTCGCCGGTTTCTTTATCTTTCTTTCTATCGATGAATTTTTCGACGACCTTCGGAACGGTATTGGTCAGGTTCTCGACGACTGAGGTCAGCCCCCGCTGGACGGGTTCGACCCGAACGCCGTTTTTATCGATTATAACCAGGGCAATGGGCCGTACCCAGGCACCGCCGCCGGTACCGCCGACCGCTCCTTCGCCTTTTTTGTTCGATTCGCCTTTCCCGGACCCGCCGCCGGCGCCGAAACCGAACCCGGCACTGACCAGGGGAATAATGGTAGCTCCTTCGACGGTAATCGGCTCACCGACGACCGTCCGGCTGGTTAAAACCTTCTGGATTTCTTCGAGAGTTGTCCTGGTGATTTCACCCACGATATCCATGCAGCACCTCCTTATTCATAGCCGTAGTATAGTTCATCATGAACCAACAATACAATCCTGAAAAGCTCGTAAGAAATCTGTTTCCTGTGTTATAATGAGCCCATGAAAAAAGATTTGATGGATATTCTGGCCTGCCCGGTCTGCAAGGGCGAACTCAAACTGACGATTGAAAAAGAACAGAGCAACGACATTATTACCGGTTCGCTGCTCTGCCGGAAATGCAATCATACCTACCTGATAAAGGACTCGATACCCGACCTGCTGCCGCCGAAAAAAAGCTAATCGGGGCGGTAGATAACCCAGGCATCGGGCGATTCCCAGACGCCGACACTCTCAAGCGAGGCATTCTGTCCCTCGAGAGCCGGTTCCAGTTCGGTGTATATCGTCGCCGCGATATTTTCGGATGACGGGTTTATGGTATCGAATGGCGTTATATCGTTCAGACAGGTGTGGTCGTACCGTTCGAGGATAATGTCCAGCTTCTTTTTCAGAACGGTAAAGTCGAAAGCCAGGCCGATGCGGTCCAGCTTGTCAGCTTTTGCCGAAACGACCACCTTGTAGCGGTGCCCGTGCAGATTTTCGCATTTGCCATCGTATTCCCTCAAGTAATGAGCCGAATCGAAATGGCGTTCGATTGATACGGTGTACATTACGCTTCCTCTTTCCCTCCTTCGTTTTCCCACTTGAAAACACCCTGCTTTTCGGTTATCGCCTGTAATAATTCCTTAATGGTTTTCTTTGTCACCGGATGAACGATATCCGGAGCGATTTCAGCCAGCGGTACGAGAACGAAAGCCCGTTCGGCCAGACGCGGGTGCGGTATCACCAGTTTATCGGTATCGACAACCTTGTCACCATAGAGGAGAATATCGATATCGATTATCCTCGGCGAGTTGATTTCATATCCCGGCGTTCTGCCCATCTTCAGTTCGATGCCTTTTCCCAGGGTGAGAATCTCCTGCGGTTCGAGTATCGTATCGACACGGCAGACGAGATTCAGAAACCGGGACTGATTCGGGTTGCCGACGGGTTCTGTCTCGAAGATGGAAGAAACCTGTTTCAACTGCATCCGAAGCGAAAGCATGTTCAAAGCCCTGTCAAGGTTCTTCTGCCGGTTTCCCAGGTTCGAGCCGAGTCCCAGATATACCGCTGTTGTATTCAAGATTCGCCAGCCTCCTGTATTAGTACGGAAACGTTCGAAGGTGTTCCCAAAAAAATTATACCATAGACCGCAGCCGTGTCTGCGATACCTGATTGCCCGGCGTTGTTTTGTGTGGTAGCATTTCAGGTAGAAAAAAACGACGACCAATGGAGCCGAAGATGGAAGACTGCATTTTTTGTAAGATTGTTTCCGGAACGATTCCGGGAGACATCGTATACCGGGATGACGACGTGCTGGCGTTTCGGGACATCAACCCGGTCGCTCCCACGCATATCCTGATAATACCGGTAAAGCATGTCAGGACACTCGATGATATCCCTTCGGAAGAGTTTTCGCTGACGGCGAAGATGCTGGCTGTGGCGAGAAAGTTAGCCGAACAGGAAAAAATTTCCGAACAAGGCTACCGGCTGGTCATCAACAATGGAGAATACGGCGGGCAGATAGTACAACACCTGCACCTGCATTTAGTCGGGGGAAGAAGGCTTTCCGAAAAACTCGCCTAGGGTATTTTCCCGCCGTTGACGGCCAGGTAGTCAAGAAGGGCGTAGAGACCGGCGATACTTTTAACGTCGCAGATAACTTCAGACCTGATAAGCTCTTTCATTTTATCCGGAGTCACCTTAATCAGCCTGATACTTTCGGTATCTTCGGCAAAGAGGCGGCCGGGGACGAGCCGGGTTGCCAGGAACAGGTGAAGGTACTCATTGCAGAAACCGGGAGACGTGTAGAACCCGCCCAGACGGACGATTTTTTCCGGCAGGTAGCCGGTTTCTTCCTGCATCTCCCGACCGGCGGCTGTTTCCGGACTTTCTCCGGCGTCGATGAATCCGGCAGGTATTTCAAGGAGTTTCTTCTCAATCGGGTGGCGGTACTGCTCAACCATCAGAATATTACCGTCATCGTCAACCGGAACGATTACGACGCACGGGCTGTGGGTAACCACTTCACGCTGGACTTCTCTCCCGTCCGGTAACCGGATGATGTCTTTCCGGACATCGATAATCTGCCCGTTGTAGATACAGTCACGTGAAACCATTTCCGGTTCCGTCATACTATGGTTTTTCTTTCATGTGGAATATCATGGCGATTTCATCGCAGTTAGGGAACTTGGGGCAGCGGTAACATTCGCTCCAGACCTTCTGGGGAAGCTCCATTTTATCGATTATCTCGAAACCAAAGCTCTTGAAAAAACCGGGTTTATAGGTAAGACAGAACAGGGTCGGAATGCCGAGTTCGTTCGCCTCATTGATGCAGGCTTTGATAATCGAATCGCCGTATTTTTTACGCTGGTATTCCTCGGCAACGGCCACGGACTTAAGTTCAGCAAGTTCCGACCAGTTGATATGTAAAGCGGCGCAGCCGATGACCTTGTCATCTTCCCGGCAGACGTAAAAATCCCTGATGTTTTCGTACAGTTCGCTTAACGACCGGTGGAGCATCTCACCCCTGTCGGCAAACGTGTTTATTAACTTATGCATCTGGATTGCGTCGCTGATTCGAGCTTTTTCTACCTTTGCCACTTCACAATTTTCCTTTCAGTTTATGTTCGAGAGACCGGTAAAACGCGTTCTCCGGATGAATTCGTAAAAACCGCACGGTATTGTTACTGTGTTTGACTGTTACCGAGTCGCCGTTGTTAATCGTGGCGTTGATGTGCCCGTCAATACTCATCGTCGCCGAGTTATAGGTGCTGACTTTCAGTTCGATAATCGCCGAATCAGGCAGAACCAGCGAATAACCGGAGCTTAAATGGGGATTAATCGGCACAAAGAGCAATTCCCGCGACTGCCGGTACAGAATCGGGCCATTGGCAGCCAGCGAGTAACCGGTACTGCCGGTGGCGGTGGCGATGATGACGCCGTCGGCTTTATACGTGGTGAGCAGTTCTCCGTCGATGCGGGTTTCGATGTGAATGACCCGGGCTATCTCGCCGCGGGCTACGACGACATCGTTCAGGGCGAAATACCGTTCGCCTTTTCGGCCGTCGGCACTCACCGGCTGGGCTTCCAGCAGGGAGCGTTCGTCAATCCACCCCTTACCGGCGAGTATTTCGAGCAGTTTCGGCTCCAGTTCATCGACCGTCAGTTCCGTCATGAAGCCCAGGTTGCCAAGATTAACTCCGGTAATCGGAACCGGTTTGGGTACCACCGTCTGCACTGCCCGTAAAATCGTCCCGTCACCCCCGACTGTCAGTATCAGTTCGGTTCCATTCAATTTCGTTTGCGCTGCTTCGACTTCCCATGCGGAGCAGTACCAGGTCGATA
>CAZOGR010000102.1:0-5710 GCA_964579355.1 uncultured Dehalococcoidales bacterium
GATTCGAAACCGCCGGTACCATATAGTCTTCCGGTAATTCCTTCCACGGTTTCCCTGAAGTCGGTTCGATTCCCTTCCAGGCATTCGTCGTAACATCCGGCCGCTGATGGGTGCGGTACTGCTTGACCGTCATGAAACTCCTCTTGTAAAGCCACTCATAAACTGCGTCTTTCGTCTTGAACCCGCATAACTGGAGGTCTCGCGCCATTTCCGGCAGCATGAAGAAGGTCTTGCCGCCTTCCCAGTTCTCCCAGAGGCTGTCAGCAAAGTATGCAAGCCAGTTGTGCGGTCCCGGTACGCCTTTGACCCCGAGGCGTCTGCCTATTCCGCCATGGCCGCTTTTTTGGAATTCGCGGTAGCCGCCCGGCATGAATTCTGTCCGGTGGAGTGTTTCGGCGATTCTTACGGCAACCACGACGCTTTCATCTTTTCCATAGTCATACTCTTCACGGATACTCGCCCATCCCGGAGGAAGCGCGTCGTCATTTTCCGGTATGCAGTTATGTACCGGGTTTCCCCAGACGCCGCAGTTCGTTACGTTCGGAATATTGCCGCCCAGGTTTCGCCACATCAGGTCGCAGGCACGTCCGATACACCGATTCGCCGGACTGCCCGGCCCCATGACATTGGTATCGAAATTCATCTCAATTTCCTTGGCATACGGCCCGCTGACGATGTATGAACCACCGCCGCGTCCGTCTCCGGCACCGCCCCCGGCTTCGGCGATTGCCAGCATAATCGGCATGTGTTTCGGCTCGCAGCCGGCCATGACCCCAATAGTGGCTATCTTTTCCACGGTAGCTTTCCGCCGTAACGGCATGAAATAGACCGGCTGGCCTTTTGCTCCCGAACTGCCCATCTGGCTTAACCGGTCACCGACCCGGTGGTCTGACTGGTAAGAGATGATTTCGTCAGGTTTGTGGCTGGTACCTTTCAGCATTTCCTGAACAAGTTCCTCGCTGGGAGGAATTATCGGCAAACCATCCGTATATTTACAGATAGGCGCGTTATTATAAAGCTGGGGAATCCGTTCGGTCTGCCGGAAGAACTGCTGCGCTTCAGGAATCGTTCCCTCGAAAATATAACGAGGGTTAGAGGTATCAATTTGAGGCAGACTCTTTTCTTCATCGGTCAAAGGTCTGACCAGTTCGTTCATCATCTTGTCTATCCAGGTCGGCACATCCTGAGGCCCGGGTACGTGCCGTGAACCCCAGACGCGCCGCAAAGGAACGATTCCGTTCACCAGGCAGGACTGTCTCCAGCATTCGTCCTGGTCTTCGAAGATGATGAATACACTGGGAATACCGCGTTTTTCGATGGATGCCAGATGGGGCAACTGCTCCCATATAGCACCATGTCACCACACGACACCGCGAATGAGTGCGTCCGTTGTCTCCCATTCATCATCGGCAACGGCAACACTTCCCTCTTTCGTCATATGGGGAGCGGCATAACTGATGTTCCACTTTACCTGCGGGTATCGCTCCGGAAGCATCTTTGCCAATGGGATGAGAATCCCCTGTTCGCCGCCAGCGCCGATGCTGAGGGTAATTCTCGCCCCGTCGAGCGTCTTGAGACGCGGAGCTAAACCATGCATCTTAACCGGTTCCTGAATACCAACCGGATTCAGAAACTTGTAAACTCTGTCCTTTTCCGTCATACATCCTCCTGTCAATTGAAAGTGATGCACCCATTATACGGAAAAGTCAGGTAACATTGAAAATAAGGAAAACTTATCAGGCGAGCTGTAAAGTAACCTGGTTATTCTTCAGCTTGTATTTCCCGGCTTTCTTCAGCGCCTGCTCGGCATATTTCTCGGGCACATCTATCAGAGAGTGTCGGTCTAGGATACTGATAGCCCCGATGGTATTACCCGGAAAATCAGCGTGATAAGCTATCGAACCGACAATATCACCGGGTTTGATGCCGTGTTCTTTACCGACGTTGAGGCTCAACCGTACCATGCCGCGTTCAACCCCACCGGTCGTACTACGGCTGTTTCTTCTCGGAGCTATTGCCGTCCTCTGTCTGGTTCTCTGAGACCGTTCTTCACGAACTTCAGCCACCCGGGCAATGGGGCGCTGCTTTTCTTCCCGCCTGGCAATCTTCAAGGCTGCTGCGGCTATCTGGTACACATCGAACTCCTGTTCCATAAGCCTTTCGACCATGCTCAGCTCTTTCTGGCATCGGCCGCGTTTCAGCCACATTGCCATCTGCTCAAACAGCTTTTCATCGCGATGAGCTTCGATTTGCTCAACCGTCGGAATCGGTATCCGGGTAATCGGCTGCCGGGTGTAGCCTTCAATCCGGTGAAGCTTCCACGTCTGTTTCGTCGTCACCAGTGATATGGCAATACCCGATTTTCCAGCCCGTCCGGTCCGTCCGACGCGGTGCACATATAACTCCGGGTCATCCGGCAGGTCGTAATTGATAACGTGGGATATATCTGTTATGTCAAGCCCGCGAGCAGCCATGTCTGTCGCAACAAGAACACTGATTTGCCTGTTACGGAACCGGTTCAATACCTGTTCGCGGGTCTGCTGCTGAAGGTCACCGTTCAGGGCTTCGGCGGGAAATCCCCGCCCCATCAGTTCGTTGACCAGGTCGCTCGTGCCGATGCGGGTGTTGACAAAAATTAAAGCGCTGGATATATCCTCGACTTCAAAGAGTCTTGTCAGAACCGCCAGCTTGTCATCTTTGTTGACCAGGCAGTAGCGGTGGTCGACCGAATCGACTGTCAAATGCTGGCTCTTTATAGCCACGAACTTCGGGGAATCCATGTATTTTTTCGCCAGTTGGGAAATCTGCGACGGTATGGTGGCTGAAAATAACGCCGTTTGCCGTTCCGAAGGACAATTCGCCAATATGTCTTCGACATCCTGAATGAATCCCATGCTGAGCATCTCGTCAGCTTCGTCGATAATCACGGTTCGAACGGAACCGAGCTCCAGTTCTTCTTTCTGGATGAGGTCGAGAAGCCGTCCCGGTGTACCGACGACGATATCGACTCCCTGCCGGAGGCTCTTTATCTGCTGGTAGTACGGCTGGCCGCCGTATACCGCCAGTACCCGTACAGGTAAATGTTTACCGTATTCGGTCGATGCCTTGGCAACCTGGAGCGCCAGCTCACGAGTCGGCGCCAGCACCAGCGCCTGTATCCCGACGCGCCTCATATCGAGCGTCTGGATAATCGGCAGCATGAAAGCGGCCGTTTTACCGGTGCCGGTCTGTGCCTGTCCGATAACGTCATGCCCTTCGAGCATCAACGGTATCACTTCTGTCTGAATGGGGGTCGGTTCGATGTAACCAAGGTCGGTTACCGTCTGTTCAAGTTCGGCGTTCAAGCCGGAGAGGAGAAATTCGGTTGTCATTATATCCCTGCCTGCAATTATAAGTCCACGGTATTCCCTGTTCCCTGCGGACCGGAACCTTCAGGTATGCGACGACTGATTCCCCTTGCAAGTAAGAGCTTCAAGTCATAAAAAAACCGTTCAACCCTGGTGAGCAAGGTTAAGCGGTAGCATTACGACGTATAACCCGGTCTACGTGGCCGTATTTATTATAACATAAATTTATGTCGTGTGGAGTCTAGAATCGAAAATGGACGAATATCCTGCCGAAATTCTTATCGTCTTTTTCGATACGATGGTACAGTTTCTTGATATCGGACTGCTGAAGGAAACGCAGGACTTTCTTCTTGAGTGCTCCGGAACCTTTGCCCGGAATTATCTCGACGAGGGCGATTTTCTTATCGACCGCCTCGGTTATAACCCTGTTCAGTTCCTTATCGATTGCATAACCTTTATTGTAAATGTCGTGCAGGTCGAGCACCAGTTTCGCCATGAGCCGTTATTCCTGTAATCTGTTTACTTTTATCGTCTCGCCAATCTCGATTGCCATCAGGTCTTCGCCGACCTCGAGTGCCCCGGCATAGGTTTTTCGGGTCGGGGGAATCAGGTTCTCTGCCCTCGCCGTTACCGGGATGATGTGTGAATACACCGCCAGTCCCGGGTTCACTTTCGTAAACAGTTCTCCCGCTTTCTCCGGTACGGTGTGATGGTCGATAACCCGTTGCGCACCCTCATGTATCTTCCCGTCCGGCCCCCGCATCATGTCGGGGACGATTGCTTCGTAAATCAGGACATCCGTTTCCCGGGCGAAAGGAATGATGTGCTCGGTATATCGGGTATCGCCACAAATGACGACCGATTTCCCGGCGTAATCGACCCGGTAACCGAAAGCCGGCACTATCGGCGCGTGGTCGACTTCGAAAGCCGTCACTGTGAGGCCGTTGTTCTCGTAAATCGTTCCTTCCATG
Organism: uncultured Dehalococcoidales bacterium; assembly: GCA_964579355.1. GTDB lineage: Bacteria > Chloroflexota > Dehalococcoidia > Dehalococcoidales > UBA2162 > MGML01. The sequence goes on from CAZOGR010000102.1 coordinate 4,319, forward strand.
ATATCCTTTGCCATGACGACGATTCCCTGGGGTGAAGGCCGGTCATCGTAGAGGCGAATCCGGATATCGAACGAAAACGCCAGGTCGAGGTACTTCATCATCTCTTCAGTTCCCCGTGGCCCCCATATCTTCAAAGGGGTATCCGCCCGGCCGTTCAACCAGCCGGTCAGCCATAAGTCGGGAAGCCCGACAATGTGGTCGGAATGAAGGTGCGTCAGGAAAATGGACCGTACCTGGCTGACCGGGGGCTTAAGCTGAAAAAGCCTTTGAAGCGCTCCCCGGCCGGCGTCGAACAGCAGTTTTTCTCCTCCGGCTTCGACGAGGACACTCGAACCGAATCGTTCCATCACCGGCGGCGGTCCGCCGGTACCGAGAAGCGTCACCCGGACATCATATGTGGTTTTCTGTTCGTTCATCGTTTACCTCTTTAATTATCCGGTTGCTATTTTAGTGCTCGCCGATATCCATTGCGATATTGTAGGCGGTCCGGGTCGATTCGTAAATCGTTTTCGCCGCCAGGCAGTCGCCGAGCTGGTGAAATTCCGGTGCGTAGAATCGCAACTCGTCCGCTTCGTCCCATCTGGGCACCCTTCCCAGGGCGAGCGCTACCGTATCCGCCCCGAATACCTTCCGCCCCGCAACAGTTTCTCCGATAACGCCGTGTTCGTTTACCTCGACCGCTTTCGTGTTCAGGGCAAGGGTAATCCCCAACCGCTCAATCTGTAACCCGATTGCCTGGCCATGAATCGAATTGTCCCCTGCATTGAGGTGCGGCAGCATCTCCATGATGGTAACATCCCGCCCCAGTTCCGCCAGGTAGATGGCGAGTTCCGACCCGACCAGGCCTCCCCCGAGAACGACCACCTTTTGCCCGGCTTTTTTCGGGTCAATGTACAGGTCTTCGGCGTGAACTACCTTCGGCCCGTTGATGCCGGGAATGTTCGGAACGAGCGGTTTCGAACCGAGCGTTGCAATAATAACATCCGGCGCTTCGCGCTCCGCCAGGTCCTTCGTGACAGGAGTGTTGAGGCGGACATCGATTATCGCTTCTGAAATCAACCGCACCTGCTGATCGATGTACTCGCGCAGATGTTTCTTGAACGGTACGGTATCCTCGCATCGAAGCACCCCGCCGAGTTGTCCCGATTTCTCGCAAAGAATAACCTGATGTCCCCGTTTCGAACAGGTCAGAGCCGCTTCCATGCCGGCTACCCCGCCGCCGGCAATCAACACTTTCTTCTTGCGGGCAGGTAGCCGCGAAAACTTCTGTTCGGATTCATCGGATATTTCCGGATTGAGGGCACAGACAATATGCCCGTGCCGGATGAGATTGGAGAAACAGGTGAAACAGCGAATGCAGTGCCGTATCTCATCCGTCCGTCCTGTCCGCGC
>CAZOGR010000103.1:0-5706 GCA_964579355.1 uncultured Dehalococcoidales bacterium
GCCACCTCGATAAGCTCGTCGAGGTCGTCCCCTTCGAGGGTCGTTTCGAGCGGGCCGACTTCGTAGCGGACACCGCTTGCCTGAATGGTTTCGATTGCCTTATCGACGACGGGGTAGGCGTCCTCGACGAGGGGCAGGACCTGGACTCCGACATTGACGGTTCTTTTTTCGGTCATGGGGGTACCTCCTTAGTGATTCTCCGGATTTCCGGGGGTATGAACGACCAGCAGCAGGCCTTCGTTGAAGCTGATGCGGACGTTTGGAGCGTTCATAATATTGCTGACACCGCGGCTTTCGCCCGGGGCGAGGGTTTCATTAACGAGCGGATAAACGAACCCGGTCAGGAGGATTCCCGAAGCCGGTCCGTGAAGGGGAATGAGGGAAACCGTATCACCGGGACTGCCGGTGAGAGATTCTCCCGGCGGCCGGATAAGCCAGGCGGTCGAGGGGCCGTCCCAGATTTCGATGCGGCTTCCTTTCAGTTGTTCGCGGGCGAGGAGCATGACGTTGGCGAGGGTCATATCGAGCCGGCCGCCGGCAGCGCCGGCCATGACGATAAAATCGGCTCCCTGTTCGACGGCATAGATAAGGGCCAGTTCGAGGTCGGTGGCGTTTTTTTGCGCCGGGTAGGTGATAATCCGGCAATCCGGGAAGGCGTTTCGTGCAGTATCGGGAAGGGAATCCATGTCGCCGATAATGGTATCGGGCGAAACGCCGAGCGCCGGGGCGTGACGGGAGCCGCCGTCGACGCCGATAATCAGGTCGAAGGCACGGGACTGCACCCTCTTCCTGACGATATCAGGTTGAGTCAGGATTCCGTTCACCAGCAGCAGTGCGTTCATTGTTTCCCCCAAATAAAAAGAGCCGACCCTTTTCCGAAGGGTGGCCCTCTGCAATGATACCAGTGAACTCCCTCCGCCGGCATTATCCGGATCAGGTTCAACGGGTCGATGTCGATTACCGCGAAAAGCGGTTAAGTCCATCCTCTCAGCCTGGCTCTCCAAGCTCCCCGTGTTATTTAGTTGTAACGACTCCCTTTTTCCTGTGCTTTTTTCAGTGTAAAACGTTTCAGCGGAAAAATGCAAGGGGAACCGACTGAATGTTGAAACCGGTATCCATTTTCCCGGGCAGGGATTCCGGAACGAAATGTACGCCTTTTTATCTACATCAGAACACGTAAGGAAAGACAGGTGTTTACATACGGAGAACAATGTTCGCTGATTTCATCCCGGCTATTATGAATATGGAGGGATAAAAAGGGTTTATGGACCGAATATAACGGAGGAAGGGTGGAACGGACCGGGCGAAAAAATCCTGTGACCTCACACTCACAACAATTCCCGTACACAGAACCTGCATTCGTTGTGAGACGATTCACCTTTACTCCCTTCTCCCTGAAGTCACCCTCCCGATAAAGAGAAAAGAGTTAGCGAAAGGACTACTATATGAGCAGATTAACGATTACCGCTCCGGAGGCTGCTCAGCAGGTACTTGAACACCTGTATGACGACGTCGCCCGGAGAATACGCTCCGGGCCTTCCGCAATCTGTCCGATTGACATGGCGGCCTCCTTCATTAAAGTTTGCCAGGCGCAGTCGTGCGGGAAATGCGTTCCGTGCCGGGTCGGGTTGAACAATCTTGTCAACCTGATGGAAACCGTTCTCGACGGCAAAGGTAAGAACGGGATACTCACGCTGATTGAGAACACTGCCCGGGTCATCTCGGATACGGCCGACTGTGCGATTGGTTACGGAGCGGCCGACTACATCCTGAGAAGCCTCAATTCTTTCAGAAAAGATTACGAATACCATATCCTGAAAGGAAAATGCAGTACCAGCTTCGAACAGGCGGTGCCGTGTATTGCCAATTGCCCGGCGCACATCGATGTACCGGGCTATATCACGCTGGTTGGAGAGAAGCGGTACGATGATGCGATACGGCTGATACGCAAGGACAATCCTTTCCCTTCCGCCTGCGGCTACGTCTGCGAGCATCCGTGTGAGACGAGTTGCCGGAGGAAACTGCTCGACGATGCGATTAACATCCGCGGCATCAAGCGGTTTGCGGCCGATTACTCGGGGGTCGTTCCTCCTCCGGAGTGTCTCCCCGAGACAGGAAAAAAGATTGCCGTCGTCGGCGCCGGCCCTTCGGGGCTTACCGCCGCTTACTATCTGCGATTAATGGGGCACAGTGTTACCGTATTCGAAAAGCGGGCATTCGCGGGCGGGATGCTCCGGTACGGCATTCCGAGTTACCGGTTGCCCAAGGAGCGGTTGCAGTACGACCTCGACGCTATTCTCGCGACAGGTATCAAGGTAAAGCTGAATACGGATATCGGCAATGATATTACATTCGAAGAAATCCGCGGGACATTCGACGCGGTTTACCTTGCTATCGGTGCTCATACCGATAAAAAGCTGAATATCGAGGGCGAAGACAGGGAAGGCGTCATTTCGGCCGTCGAACTTCTCCGTAACATCGGTGACGAGTTGCTGCCGAATTTTACCGGCAAGAAAGTCATCGTTGTGGGGGGTGGTAACGTGGCGATGGACGCTGCCCGGACCGCCGTCCGGCTCAATGCAGAAAAGGTCAGCGTCGTTTACCGGCGTCGCCGGAAAGATATGACGGCGCTGCCCTCCGAAGTCGAAGCGGCAATTGCCGAAGGGGTGGAGATGGTTACGCTGAACGCGCCGGCCGGCATTATTGCCGGTGACAACGGGTTCGTCAGCGCTTTCCGCGCTCAACCGCAGATTGTCGGGAAAATCGGTGACGATGGAAGACCGTCGCCCCAGAATGCCCGGCAGCCGGAAGTTATCATGCCGTGCGACATCGTCATCATGGCGGTCGGCCAGGCTGTCGAGACGGAGCATTTCGAAAAATCAGGAGCGCCGGTTAAGAGAGGCACACTGGCGGCCGATAACAGCGGAGCGATAAGCGCTCTGCCGGGGGTATTCACCGGAGGAGACTGTCTGTCCGGTCCGGCGACGGTTATCCGGGCAATCGAAGCAGGCAAGGTTGTTGCTGCCAATATCGACCGGTATCTGGGCTTCGACCATAAACTGGAGGTCGATATCGACGTTTCCTTCGTCGCCCTCCGGGAAAAACCGCTGTTAGGCAGGGTCGAGATGACCGAACGGGAAGCGGGCGAGAGAAAGTGCGATTTCAGGCTTTGTGAAAACGGCATGACCCGTGAGGAGGTTTCTCAGGAGGCATCCCGGTGCCTGCGGTGCGACCACTTCGGATTCGGAGTTTTGGGAGGAGGCAGACCAGAATGGTAAACCTGACGATAGACAATATACCGGTATCGGTACCGGAGGGGACGACGATTCTTGACGCGGCACAGACCGTGGGCGTCGTACTGCCGACCCTGTGTTACATGAAGGACATCAACGATATCGGTGCCTGCCGGGTCTGCGTGGCGGAAATCGAAGGCCGCAAGAAGCTCGTGACGACCTGTAATACGCCGGTCAGCGAGGGGATGGTCGTTATGACCAACAGCCCCAGGGCGAGGCAGGCACGGAGGGTAAACGTTCAGCTCATCCTTTCGCAGCACGACTGTAACTGCCCGATCTGTATCAGGTCGACCAACTGCGACCTTCAGAAGATAGCCAACGACCTCGGGATAATTTCCCAGCCATACCACAAGGAAGTCCCGGAAAAAGACTGGGACATGACTTTTCCGCTCATCAGAGACGAATCGAAGTGCATCAAGTGCATGCGGTGCATTCAGGTATGCGACAAAATACAGTCGGTCGGTGTCTGGGGTATCGTCAACACAGGTTCGAGGACGACCATCGATGTTACGGGTGACCGGCTTATCAGCGAGTCCGACTGCGTTCTCTGCGGGCAGTGTATCACCCACTGTCCGACCGGGGCGCTCAGCGAACGGGACGATACCATGAAAGCTTTCCGGGCGCTGGCGAATCCCGACCTTATCACGGTGGTGCAGGTGGCTCCGGCGGTACGGGCCGCCTGGGGAGAGAGCCTGGGGGTATCGCGAGAGTTCGCGACGGTCAAGCGCCTTGTGGCAGCCCTGAGGAAGATAGGATTCAACTACATTTTCGATACCAATTTTACGGCGGACCTGACGATTATCGAAGAAGGCAACGAATTCGTCCGGCGTAAACTCAACAATGACGAGCCGAACCGGTACCCGCTTTTCACCTCCTGCTGTCCTGCATGGGTTCGGTTCATGAAATCGCAGTACCCGGACATGATGGAGCATTTTTCGACGACGAAGTCGCCCCAGCAGATGTTCGGGGCGGTTGCCAAGACCTACCTGGCCGACCTTCTGAAGGTCGATGCGTCCAAGATATTCTGCGTATCGGTCATGCCGTGCACGGCGAAAAAGATGGAGTGCACGTATCCGGGCATGGATTCGACCGGTACCGGCCCCGACGTGGACCTGGTGCTGACGACCCGCGAAGTGGACCGCATGATTGTGGCGGAGCACATCCAGCCGCTCAATCTGACGGAGGAGGAATTCGACCGTCCCCTGGGAATCTCGACCGGCGCAGGGGTTATATTCGGGGCGTCAGGGGGAGTCATGGAAGCGGCTCTCCGTTCCGTATACTACCTGGTGACGGGGAAGAATCCGGATGTCGATGCCTTTGCGAATGTCCGCGGGATGAACGGCTGGCGGGAAGCGACATTTTACATTGAAGGCAGGCCGGTCAAGGTGGCGGTTGCCAGCGGCCTGGCCAATGCCAGGAAACTCATCGAAGCCATCCGCAAGGGGAAGGTGACCTACGATTTTGTCGAGGTGATGGCCTGTCCGGGCGGATGTTCCGGCGGCGGCGGCCAGCCCATCGATAATCGCAGAGAACGGGTCCAGGCCAGGGGGCAGAGCCTGTACGGACTCGATAGAAACTCGGCACTCCGGTTCTCCCATGAAAATCCGTCTATCGGGGCCTTGTACGAGCGTTTTGTCGAAAGCGATATGGCGGACAAGGTTCATGAACTGCTCCATACCGACCATAACGCCTGGGAGATGCCCTTATCGCCGGGCGTCAAGGGTAAAAAAGACAGATAAGAAGAGGGAGGGCAGTGAAGAGCTGTCCTCCGTTTTTTATTCGCCGGGCCGGAGGAGAGGTAATTCCGCGAAACAGGTACGGTAGTATCCCCGGTCGCGGGTTAAGAGGCGGTCGGCGTGGATTGCGGCATGGGCACCGATGAGAAAATCGGCGATTACCGAGGCATCGACGACTTTAGCGACCATCCCGAAGCTCTCTCAACAGATTCACCGACTCATCTCCCGTTCGGAATCCCAGGGCATCGAGTCGTTCTTCGGCTTCGTCAACAGAAAGGTACGTACTTACTGTGGCTTCTTCCAGGATGGACATCAGCTCTCCCTGAAGCGAACGATGATTACGTCTGGCCCGTTTTTTCAGAGTTTCTACAATTTTATCGGGAACATTCTTTATAGAAACATTAACAGGCATAAAAACACCTCCATAACGCATCCGAATCACATCTATTATAGAGCTAATCTTCAACGCTGTATGCCCCCTGACTTTATCGGGATGTCATTTTCTCAAGGCTTCGGACGAGGAAGGAGATTTTTCTGAGAAGACGAGACTCCAGGGACAACAAGCTTTGGTGATAGGCAAGGGAGGTCATTGTACCGGGACAGGCGGAACGAGAAATTATGGGTCGAACCGATGTAAAAGCGGTCGTGAGTTTGGCTGTAAAGAACGTATGCGTAAT
>CAZOGR010000104.1:0-5700 GCA_964579355.1 uncultured Dehalococcoidales bacterium
GAATCGCCGAGGGGAATCAGGAGGAGGTTCCCGCGAATGACGGTCGAGCCGCCGCGTCCCCAGAGGGCAAGCTGTTCGGTGATAACGGTATCCTGGCCGATACGGTTTTCGACCTGGCTGGGGCCATCGACCCATTGTTCCTTGGGGAAGCGGTAGGTAAGGAGGCTCCCGTAGTTGTCGCCGTCACAGCGGGCGGCCAGCCAGCCGATGGTATTCCGTTTATCGGCGGGAGTGAAGGGCATCATGAGGAGGAATTCTTCCCGGTCCTCTTCGGGAAGGCGCATGATGATGTAGTAGGCTGAAATAGTCTGCTCGTTGCCGAAATAGACTTCGCGGGGAATCTGCCAGAGGTCTTCCTTGTTGTAGAAGACCCGGGCGTCGGTCATATGATAGGAGAGGTACATCTGTGCCTGGATATTGAACAAGCCTTCGGGATAGCGGAGGTGGCTTTGCAACTGTTCGGGCATTTCATCGAGGGAGGCGAACATATCCGGAAAAACGGCCTGGTAGGTACGGATGATGGCGTCTTCGGGGTCGGCAACATAAAAGGTAACGTCGCCGGTATAGGCGTCGATAACGACCTTGACGCTGTTCCGGATGTAATTCAGCCGGTTGGCGTAGGGAGTCGAATACGGGTAGCGGTCAGTGGCGGTATAGGCGTCCTGGACCCAGAAGAGGTTGCCATCGATAATAGTGATATAGGGGTCGTTATCGAGGAGGAGGAAGGGGGCGAGCCGGTTCACCCGTTCCTGGATATTCCGGTAATAGAGAATCCGGCTTTCGGAGGTCAGTTCGCCGCTGATGAGGATATTGAAATCGCCCATTTCCCAGGCATAGACGAGCCGGCGGAAGAAACCGTCGAGGCTGATCCCGCCGGTACCCTGCCAGGTGGTAAAGACGTTTTCATTACCGGCGGGGTAATCGAATTCCTGGGTGTTGGTGTTGACGATGACATAATCGTTCGTTTTTTCGCCGAAATAGATAGCCGGCTGGCTGATTTCGATTTTTCCGGACGGGGGGATGTCCTGGACCATCAGGACAGGCAAGCCCTGGGCATCGATTTCATTGACGGGAGCAAGGGTAACGCCGTAGCCGTGGGTATAGACGAGCCGGCGGTTGACCCAGGTCTGGGCTTCGTCGGGGAGTTTCTCGATGCTCAGTTCGCGGGCGGAGAGCATGACCTGGCGGTATTCGCTGTCGATGAGATAACGGTCGATATCGACATCGAGAAAGTCGTAGTAGGTTCTCAGCGACTGGATGTGGTTGAAGGTATCTTTCAGGGGGCGGTGGTCCCAGATGCGAATGTTGCCGATGGCCGCTTCGTTAGAAGCGATATCCTCGAGAGTCGGGGACTCATTGCCCGGATGGGATTTTTCGTCGATGGCATTCAGGCTGAAAGCCGCCCGGGTGAACTCGATATTGTCATCGATGTAGGGGGTTTCGCGGGCGAGTTCGTTCGGCTGTACCTGGAAGCGCTGAATGACCGCCGGGTAAACGGTGCCGATAAGGATGGCGGCGATAATCCAGGCGCCCAGTCCGTAGAGAACGAGCCGGTAATGCCGCCGGAAAATCGATACCAGGATAATCACGACAAACAGGAGTACGATACCCATAAGTATCCACTGGGCGGGGAGCTTGGCGTGCATATCCGCATAGCAGGCGCCGAAGATGATGCCCTGGCGGGAGAAAACGAGTTCCCAGATACCGAGCCAGTATCCCCAGGCGAAGAGGCCGAGGATGGCGATAAGTATTCCGCCGAGATGGCCGGTGACGCGCCGGGGAAAATTGAACTTCAGGCGCTGGACGCTGTAGCCGGTGAAGTAGACGGCGGCGGTACCGAGAAGGCTGATGATGAAAGCTCCGGTCAGCCAGCCTCGGAGGAGGTTCAGGAAGGGCAGGGAGAAGACGTAAAAACCGACCTCACGGTTAAAAGCGGGGTCGGTGATGCCGAACGGCTGCCAGTTAAGGGCGAGGAGGATGGATTCCCAGCTTCCCTGAGCGATAAGCCCGAAGAGCAGGCTGAGGATGGCGGCGGCAATCAGTATGCCGCTCCTCAGTACCGGTTGAATCTTACTGACAATTGCCCAGGGCCAGGGACTGCTGCTGATTTTCGGAAGGAGGCGAAGCGCAAGGTAGATGTTGCCGAGAAAGAGCAGGCAGAAGAAGAAGGCGGCGATAACGAAGATAAGGACGCGGCTGCCGATAATCCGGGTAAAAACCGAAGCGTAGCCGAGGTCGGAAAACCAGAGCCAGTCGGTATAGAGGCTTTTGCCGAAATTGGCGATGATGAAGAGGAGCACGACGATACCGATAATCCAGACGATGCCGGAATAATGGCGGTTAGAACTTTTCTTTTTCTGTTTATCTTCAGGAAACCAGCGTTGCCACTGCCGTTCAAATGAGTCCACAATAAAACTCCCTGTCAGGTCGTTACAGGTGCGAGAATATCATATCGGAGAGGCTGAGGTCAATTAATGGAGATACAACTTGTGGTATTTGCCCGTTCCGGCTGAGCAGATTATACTGAAAACAGAGTTATTGGGAGATAGTTGATATGGCCAGCAATTCTGAGTCGGGAAATAGTGGAAACGAAGTCGATTTTTCGAAGCTGAGGTCGTTTTCCTACGAAATGGGGCCGATACGCCCGCCGAGCGAGGGGGGCAGTTTTTCGCTGCTGCTGCGGATCACGGAAAACTGTCCGTGGTCGCGCTGTACCTTCTGTTACGGCCGGTTTTATAACCGGGAAAAATTCAGGATACGGAGTGTCGGGGAGGTCAAGGGGGATATCGATGCGGTAAAGGGGATTGCCGATGAACTGGCGTCAATTTCGCGGCAGATGGGATTTGGGGGCGACCTCCGTCCTCTTGGCAGGATAATCCAGGAAAACCTGCTGGAGAGAGACGGCGGCTATACTGAAGCTGATATTGCCAGTCTCCAGAGTATCATCAATACCTATAACTGGCTGGCAGCGGGCGGGAAAACGGTTTTCCTGCAGGATGCGGACACGCTGATAATGAAAGCACCGGAGCTAAAGGAGATACTGTGCTATCTGAAGGGGCTGTTTCCGGATATTGTCCGGATTACCTCGTACGCGCGGTCGAAGAGCGTTTCCCATAAGACCGCCGATGAGCTGAAGGAGTTGAAAGAGGCCGGTTTGACGAGGTTGCACATCGGGCTGGAGACGGGTGATGACGAGTTGCTGAAGATAATCGATAAAGGGGTGACCGCCGACGAGCACATACGGGCGGGCAGGAAGGCTTTGGAGGCGGGATTCGAGCTGTCCGAGTACGTGATGCCGGGGCTGGGAGGCAGGAAACTTTCGGAGCAGCATGCTCTGAACACAGCGAAGGTGCTGAATGAGATTAACCCCCATTTCATCCGGATGCGGCCGCTGGTGCCGAGCGCAGGGACGCCGATGCTGGAATCGTTCCGAAGCGGTGAATTCGAGATGCTTTCTCCCCACGAGCTGCTGAGGGAAATCCGGCTGTTTACGGAGAACCTTGACGTTACGTCAGGGCTTTGCTTCGACCACGCGAATAACGTGACGTACCGGAGCCGGCCGTACGGGGTACCGCTGCTGAAGCAGGACTATAACGGGTACCGGTTTCCCGAGGAAAAGCAGGCGGTGCTGGACATTATCGACGGGGCATTGACAGAAGAGGAGAGCAGGTTTTACGATATACGTGAGTTGCTTGGCACGAGCAGTATGTAACCCTGTTAACAAAAATTACCGGCAGTTAAAGAAAAACAACATTTTTAACAACTGAAATATTCACTTTGTGATACCGTTACGCAATCGAATTTTCATTTCGCAATTTCAAATGGCAGTAATTTCAGGGAGCGGCGACAGCTCTCAACCTACATATGACGTATAAAATGGGTAAGCGTGCAGTATAAATCGTGTATCAAAGATTTCACTATTGTTAACGATTATAAGTAAATCTTATTGAAAATCGAATAGTTTTGGTTCAGATGAATTTTTTTTAACAACATTTTCACATTTTTGGAAATTCGTGCTATAATAAAAATTGTGCTGCACAAACGAGTTTATAGGAGGAGGAAGAAATGATCAATATAGAGTTGGAAAACCCGGTGCATGAAGCAGCCCTGTTGTTCATGCAGACAGCCAATGCGGTACAGAAGCTGGCGGACTCGACCTTATACAAGAAGGTGAAGTTATCGACCAGTAAATACGCGGTACTGCAAATCCTTGAAGTCAGCAATGGCACGATGACCCCTTCGGAAATCGCGCGCTGGATTCTCAGGGAACGGCACAATGTCACGACCCTGGTCAGCAGGATGAAGAAAGAAGGGCTGGTCGACGTCGAGCCCAGCACGACCGACAGGCGGTCGGTTAACATCATCCTTACCGAAAAAGGGCGGACCAAGCTCCAGGCTGCCAAGCCGGTCGTAGCGGACATCATCAACGAAATCATGGGTTCGATGAACGAGAGAAACCTGAATTCGTTGAAGAAACAGCTCTCTACCGTCAGGAAGAATGCCCATGACGGCATGAGCGACTTATTCAATTCCCCGACGAAGTGGGGAGTCCTTTAAGTCCCTGAACGGGCAGGACACCCTGAAGGTTTCGGAACTGAAAAAAGGTTGACAGAGCTGCTGGCACTTGCTGTCGGCCAGAGAGGGCGACAGCAAGTGCCCAAGCCTTTCCCTGCCAGAAAATCCAGTATTTTGTGGTGAGGGTGTGTGTGTGGTAAAATACTAAAGTTCCCATTGCAAATAACCGGAGATAATAATGGCAGAAAAACCTTCCCAGGATTTACAGGAATTTATCGACAGCGTCAATAAAAAAGACAAACTGAACGGAAAAAGGATTAATTTCGGCTTCGCCAAGCGCAAGCGGAAGAATTAAGAACCGTTCGGATAGCGATGTTTCCAGGTAAATGAGCCGCTCCGGTTCCATCGGAGCGGTATTGTTGTGCTTATACGGAGAACTCAGGATTAGCAGCTTAGCAAGCTGCTTTTTTTGTTTTTACAACGAGATTCTTCGTCGTCCTGATTTTCCTTATTGATACATATAAAGGTATCGGGACTCCTCAGAATGACAAAAGAGCCGGGTGGAAGAAATGGTTGTCAGCGTTCGAAAGGGTTATCAGGGCTGTTGAAATCGGGGAGGTAGTACTCTTTCGATTCCATTTCCTGTATCCAGCCGTTTTCGAGGCCGAGGTCTCCGGCGAGTTCAACAACTTCTTCGTATTCGGCGGGGGTAATCGACCGGGAGAGTTCAGGGACGGCCTGCGCCCTGGCGGTGGGAAAGTACTGGGACATGATGCTGACGGTGACGTCGGGGGAGATTTCTTCGGCCAGCCAGCGGAGAGATTCGAGGCTGCCGGCGAGGCGGTTCGGCAGAATCAGGTGGCGGACAATCATGCCCCGGACGGCGATATCCTCGTCATCGGTGACGAGGTTGCCGACCTGCCGGTACATTTCCCTGATGGCGGCCCGGGAGCGCTCGACATAATCCTGCGCCCGCGAATAATTGAAAGCAGCCTCGTTCGAGGAATACTTGATATCGGGGAGATAGATATCGACGATACCGTCGAGTGCCCGGACAGTTTCGAGGGAATCGTAGCTGCCGGTGTTGTAGACGAGGGGCAGGCGGAGGCCTTCGGGAATCGCTTCGAGGAGCGCCCGGATAATCTGAGGCACGACATGGGTGGGCGAGACGAGGTTGATATTGTG
>CAZOGR010000105.1:0-2327 GCA_964579355.1 uncultured Dehalococcoidales bacterium
AGACGGTCCGCCGGCTGCGGCAGGCTGATGGTTTGAAGATAGAGAGAAGGCCGGTTCAGGTCGCCCCGAAGCGTCGTAATATGCGGACCGAGCACCGTTTCGAGGTCGGCTGTTACCCGGTTATTGGCGGTAGCAGTCGTCGCCAGGAGCCGGATATTTCCAGGCAGATTCCGGATAATCCGGTCAATCAACCGGTAGTGCGGGCGGAAATCATGCCCCCAGTCCGATATGCAGTGAGCTTCATCGACAATCAGCAAGGACACCTTCGGGGCAATGACGGAGAGGACATTATTCAGGAAATGCTCGTTCGCCAGGCGTTCCGGGGAAATCAGCAGGATATCGGTTTCATCTTTTTTAATCGTGTCTTCGACTTCTTCCCAGCTCTCCCGGTTATCGGAGGTAATCCTGACCGCCCGGACTCCCATGCGTTCCGCCTGGTAAATCTGGTTGCGCATCAGGGAAAGCAGCGGAGAAATAAGCAGAGCCGGGCCGCCGCCGGATTCCCGCAGCATTTTCGCGGCAATGAAGTAAACGTTACTTTTACCCCAGCCTGTTTTCTGAATCAAGAGAAGGCGGCTGCGATTTTCGATAAGATGCTTAATCGCCTGTTCCTGGTTTTCTCTGAATTCCGCTTCGGGAAACCCTGTGCCGATACGTAATAATTCTCTTGCCCGAACCGCGTTATAGTGCATAGCGATACTCTCCCGGTTACCGATATTATACAGCAATGAATGATAAAGGGATAGATGACAGGGAGAGTCCGAGAAAAGGGTTCTGCTTCGTTATGATTGGAAACTGAAAACACCAGGTTACAGAAAAACTTTTACGGGGGTATACAGGCCGGCTTCGGGGTCATGCCGGTAGATGCCGATGAATGTGCCATCCGGCGCGTAGACGCGGAACCGAAGGTCAAGTGCGTTACCCTCCTGGACTTCATCATCAGACCTGTTCGGAGTTTCGACGTTGTCACCGGAAAAATAATGCCCGTTCTTCAGTCCGGCAACAACCTCTTCTTTGACGGTGGCTGCTTTCAGGTGCTGTAAAACCGTATCCGGAGGAAAGAGATATTCCTGCCAGTAACCGGCCTGCACCGCCTGTTCAAGCACCGGTATCGTTACCGCTTCCTCAATCCGGAATGGTCCGTACTTTGTCCTGACCAGGCTTTTCATGCAGGCGCCGCAGCCGGTTACCTGTCCCAGGTCGTGGGCAAGGGAGCGGATATAGGTACCCCGGCCGCACACGATATCGAGGGTGACGACCGGGTGGTGCCAATCAATTATGTCAACCGAGTAAACATGGACCATCCGGCTTTCGATTTCCACGTCCTGCCCTGCCCTGGCCAGTTTATACAAGGGCTGGCCGTCTCGTTTGAGGGCGCTGTAGAGGGGGGGTTTCTGCCGGATTTCTCCCCGGAATTGAACGAGAGCAGCTTCGATGCGGTCAAGGGTGATTCCCGAAGGGTCGGTTTCGGAGAGGATACTGCCCTCACGGTCGAACGTATCGGTCGTTTTCCCGAATTCGACCTCGGTGCGGTAAGCCTTGGGGTATTCCATGATATACTCGGTTACCCGGGTGGCGCGCCCGAGGCAGACCGGCAGCACGCCGGAAGCGGCCGGGTCGAGGGTACCCGCATGCCCGGCTTTTTTTACTCCGGTCAGGTGCCTGACGAGGTTAACGATACGAAAAGAAGTCGGCCCTTCCTGCTTGCAGATATTGAGTATGCCATCCATAAGGTGATTGTAACACGGATTTCCTGAGAGGATGATGAAGAAAAACCAGAATTGACATTTTGAATATTATTGCATACTATTGAATACAGGAGAATATAAATGACTAAGACGATAACGGTCCGAGTGGACGAAAGCATTTACTATAAGATAAAAGCTGCCGCGGAATCGGAGAAAAGGACGATATCCAACTTTATCGAATACGCTACCCTGTCCTATGTTGAGAACAGCTCGTTCGTCCGCGACGAAGAGATGAAGGAGATACTCGAAAACACCGAATTGATGAGCAGCTTGAAACAATCGATAAACGATATCAAGGAAGGTAATTACCGGATTGTCGATTGATTTTCGTATTGCCGAAACAGCTACATTTCAAAAGAGGATTGCAGCGCTTCCCTACCGGCGGGATTACGAGAATATCAAAGAAACCATCTATCCGAAACTACGCAGTAATCCTTTTTACGGGCCAAACATTAAAAGGCTGAGAGGCGAATTAGCGGCTTTGTTCCGCTACCGAATCGGCAACTACCGCCTGCTCCACACGATTGATTCCGAAAAAAGGCTGGTATTCGTTCTCGACATTATCCACCGGAAAGATGC
>CAZOGR010000105.1:2427-5645 GCA_964579355.1 uncultured Dehalococcoidales bacterium
GCTGACTTCGTCAATCAGCCGGAGAAGGCGGTCGCCACGCTCGATTGAATCATCCCACTGAAAAACAAGTTCCGGGGTGTACCGCATTTTCAAGTTTTTCGCGAGTCTGGTACGGAAAAAACCGGCAGCGGAAGCGAGGGCTTTTAGCACCTCGGCTTTATCCAGTTCTTCTCCCAGACCGCTGACCCAGACCTTCGAGTACTTGAGGTCGGGCGTGGTGCTGACCTCGGTAACGGCGATAAAACTGCCCAGTCTCGGGTCTTTGACCTCACGCTGAAGCAGTTCGCTGATTTCCTGACGAATGAGACTGTTTATCCGTTCAATGCGATATGCCACAGTAATTCCTTTATTTGACCTCTTCGATGCGGTAAAACTCAAGGATATCACCGACCTCGAAGCTGTTGAAGTCCTTGAGGGTGATGCCGCATTCATAACCGGAGGCGACTTCACGGACGTCGTCCTTGAACCGCTTGAGGCCGGCGACGGTAGTATCGGCAATCGTCTGGCTGCCGCGTTTCACCCTGACCGAATCGTTTCGGCTCAGCTTGCCATCGACAACGTAGCTACCGGCAATCTGGTCTTTCTTGCCGCTGGTGAAAATCGTCCTGACTTCAGCGTGCCCGCCGATAACTTCGACCTTTTCCGGTTCGAGCATACCCTTAAGGGCTTTACTGACATCTTCCTGAAGGTTATAGATGATGTCATAGTAGCGAATGTTGATTTTTTCGATATCGGCCATACGCTGCGCTCCGAGTTCGGCGGACGTGTTGAAGCCGATGATGATACCCCGGGAGGCACTGGCCAGCATGACATCGCTTTCGGTGATGTTGCCGCTGCCGCTGTGGATTACCCGGACTTTGACTTCATCGGTGCCAAGCTGTTCGAGCGATTTTTTAATCGGTTCGATACTGCCCTGGACGTCCGTTTTGAGAACGATTGCCAGCTCCCGGATGTGTCCGGCGCTTATTTGCTCGTAGAGGCTGCTGAGGGTGACCGACTGGGCGGCGGCAGCCGTTTCACGGCGGGTTGATTCTTCCAGCTTGGAGACTATTTCCCTGGCATGTTTTTCCGTAGCAACCACGGTAACGGTATCACCGGCCTGGGGAACGGCATTGAGCCCCAGAATCTTGACGGGAACGGCCGGGCCGGCTTTCTTAACCGGTTTGCCGAGGTCGTTGAACATGGCTTTAACCTTGCAGTAGCTGGTACCGACGACAATGATATCGCCAATCTTCAGGGTGCCGTCATGAACGAGGACGGTGGCGGTGGCGCCCCTCATTTTATCGAGTTCAGCCTCGATAACGACCCCGACGCCGGGCTTGGAGGCATCGGCTTTCAGTTCTTCCATTTCCGCGACAATCAGGAGGTTTTCCAGGAGTTCCTGGATACCGGTGCCTGCCTTGGCGGAAACAGGAACGGCGATAACATCGCCGCCCCAGTCCTCGATGACGAGGCCGGCTTCGGCGAGCTGCTGTTTCACGTAATCCGGATTGGCTTCCGGTTTATCCATCTTGTTAATGGCGACGACAATCGGGATGCCGGCTGCTCTGGCGTGGTCGATAGCCTCAAGGGTCTGAGGCATGACGCCGTCATCGGCAGCAACGACAAGGATAGTCATATCGGTAACCTGGGCACCGCGGGCGCGCATGGCGGTAAAGGCGGCATGGCCGGGGGTATCGAGGAAGGTTATTTTCTGTCCGTCGAGGTCGACCTGGTAGGCGCCGATATGCTGGGTAATACCGCCGGCTTCCGAATCGACGACATTGGTCTTACGAATGGCATCGAGGAGGCGGGTCTTGCCGTGGTCGACGTGTCCCATGACGGCAACGACCGGGGGGCGGGTTTTCAGGCCGGTCTGATTCGTGCCCTGGCGGGTCTGCTGTTTCTTAATTTCGCTGATGACGCTGGCGGATTTCTTTTTACCCTGGGCTTTCAGAACGGTCTGGACGCCGAAGGTGGCGGCGATAGCCGCAGCGGTTTCATAGTTGATGGCCTGATTGATGTTGGCCATGATACCGCTTCTCATCAATTGCTTGATAACATCGATAGCACTGACATCAATCAGTTCGGCGAGTTGCTTGACGCTCATGGTATCCGGTATAACAACTCTGGGGATTTTCGGCGAAGAGGCTGCATTCCCCTTCCCTGCCGTTTTCGATACCTTTTCCTGCTTATTGACTTCTGTCAAGTGCTCTTCTCCTTCGAGCATTCAGACTCAGATTAATTGTAACATATCATCCGCTCTGCTACTCTAATTTTTTTCTTCGCTGTTCCGGAGGAAGGTTTTTATCCAGTCCAGCAATTCGTTTTTATTTTCCCGGCTGATTTCAGATTTCAGGGCATGTTCCAGCCGGTTGCCCTTCAGTCCTTCCTCCCAGCAGGCCAGGTTGCGGCACAGATAGGCGCCGCGCCCCGGCATTTTCCCCTTGATATCGGCTTCCACCCTGCCCTCGCCTGTCGAGACTATCCTGATAATGTCCCGCTTGTTAAAAACGTTCCGGCAGGCAATACAGGTTCTCTGCGGCGCGGGTTTGGGGGTTTCTTTACTAGAACTCGCTTTCGTCATCATAGGTCGTAACGTCTACAGCCCGATTCGCCTTCTTTGCCTTCGACTTCGTATCGTCCTTCTCCCGGTTATCCTGAGAACCCTTCTTTTTCTTCTTCTTGGTGTTCCGCGGACCTGACCTGGAGGGTACCCCGAGGATATCCTCGGCAAATCTGAGTGTCGATTTACCGGAAGAAAGCGGCTCGAAAATGATGGGAGTCCCGAGAATGTCGGAATCGAGGGCGGGGAGGACTTCTCCCTCTTCCTCTTCTTCCTCTTCGGCAAGCTCTTCTTCTTCGAGTTCTTTCAGCAGTTCGGCTTCTTCGTCAGTCAGTACCGGTTGGAGAACCTCCGGAATTCCGGCAACAGCGGCTTCCGCCGGGACAATCTCCTCCGGAACTGCCGCAGGTACTTCCGCGGCGGCCATTTCCTGTTCTTCGGCAAGAGCCCGCTCGGCTTCGGCTTCAGAGACGCTCTTGATATCGATTCTCCAGCCGGTCAGCTTGGCGGCAAGGCGAACGTTCTGGCCTTCCTTGCCGATTGCCAGGGAGAGTTGCCGGTCGGGAACGATGACATTGGCAACACCGTCCCTTTCGTTGAGCGAGACGCTGGCAATCTGAGCCGGGCTGAGGGCATTGGCGATAAAGTTCGCCGGGCTTTTATCATACATGAC
>CAZOGR010000106.1:0-5603 GCA_964579355.1 uncultured Dehalococcoidales bacterium
GTGTACTGGCTCTCCAGTTGGTTCTGGAGTCTCTTCCACTCCTGCTGGAACTGCGGCTGTTTTTCGACATCGATTTTCGTTGCCATCCTCGTTCCCATCTGCTGCTGAATGGCCGCCCGGATTTTCTCTTCGTAATCTTCCTTCAGGGCTTCGAACGCCTGCTTTTTCTGCTGCTCTCCCTGCTCTTCGTAGTGGTTGAAGAGATAGCGTATCTTGCTGAACAGGTTTTCCAGGGCGACCTTATCTTTCTTTATCAGCTTCAGACCGTCCATCATCTTCTTGTTGGTCTGCCGGATAAAATCGGTTTTCGGCAGGGCGATATTCCGTGCCATGATACCCGCCGCCCCTTTTGCCACCCATTTCCGGGCTTTTTCATCGTACTCGTTCAGCTCGGCTGTCAGGTTGACCTTTTCCTTCAGGTATCTCCCGGCCAGCTTTTCCCCTTCGGGAAGGTACTTCCACTGGAGACGCTCCTCCTCGGTCGGCTCGCTCAACCGGTTGATTTTTTCCATGGCTATTTCAAAAGCGCTTTTAATATCACTCATATCGTTTACCCCTCTGGAATATTCTTACACACATTAATTATACCATCAGAGCCTGAAAAGCCGAAAGCGGGTGGAAAAACAAAGAGGGCTGTTCAAGCCCTCTTTCCGACTTAGTTAATACCATGCGGCAGCTACGGTTCCACCGCACTCAGTGTCTCGAACATGTGGTAATATAGTCCCTTGTTCGCCAGCAGTTCCTTGTGGGTGCCGGATTCGACGATTTTCCCCGAGTCAAGCGCCACGATTCGGTCGGCGGAAGTAATCGTCGAAAGCCGGTGGGCGATTATCAGGCAGGTGCGCCCTTTCGCCAGTTTCCTGAGCGCCTTCTGCATAATGCGCTCGGTGTTGGTATCGACGTTCGAGGTCGCCTCATCCATGATGAGTATCGGCGGGTTGGCGAGAATCGCCCTTGCCAGGCAGGTAAGCTGCCGCTGACCGGCGCTTAAGTTTCCGCCCCGTTCGCCTACCTGGGTATCGTAGCCCTTGTCCATCCGTGAAATCGCTTCGTGAACCCCGGCTGCCTTCGCCGCCTGGATAACTTCCTCCCGAGTCGCGTCGAGCTTGCCGTAGCGGATATTATCCTCAATCGTTCCCGAGAACAGGTACGCGTCCTGGGGAACGATGCCGACCTGTCTTCTCAGCGATTCGAGGGTAACCGAACCGATATCGTAACCGTCGAGGATTATCTGCCCGTCATCGATATCGTACAACCGTGAAACAAGGTTCATCAGGCTGCTTTTGCCGGCGCCGGTGTGGCCGACGATGGCGATGGTCTCTCCCGGATTAACCTTGAGATTGATATCATGGAGCACCTCGACCCCCGGGTCGTAGGAGAACCGGACATGGTCGAAGGTGATATCCCCTTTTATCGGGGGCATCTCGATGGCATTCGGCCGGTTGACTATTTCCGGTTCGACATCGAGCAACTCGATGATACGGGTGCCGGATGCCATCGCCCGTTGAAGCATCGTATACTGCTGGGTGAGCTGCATAATGGGTTCGAAGAACCGCTGGATGTACATGATAAAACCAATCAGGATGCCGGCGCCCATCACCCCGTCCAGTACCTGGTAGCCGCCGTAGATAATCAGCATGCCGTAGGCAAGGGCGGTCATTATCTGGACGACCGGGTTCATGAACGCCTGGAGCCGGGCTGCCCGGATGTTGGCATCGAGGTGTTCCCGGTTGGCATTATCGAACTGGCTCAGGTTGACGTTTTCCCGGGAAAGGCTCTGCACCGCCCTGACCCCTGAAATACCTTCCTGAAGCTGGTCGTTAACCTCGGCTATCGCCTGCCTTACCCTGACGAATGCTTTGCGGGCGTACCTCTGCCAGATGAATACGATAATTGCCAGCAGCGGCACGACGGTCAGGGTAAGCAGCGCCAGCCGGGCATTCATGGTAATCATCACCACGGCAATTCCTACCAGGGTTATCAGGCTGGTCAGCATGTTCAGCACGCCGTTGGTCAGCACTTCCTGGAGCTGGTTGATATCGTTCTGGACACGGGACATCAGTTTGCCGACCTTGTTGTGGCTGAAGAACTTGAGCGACAGCTCATGGAGGTGGTCGAACATCTCGTTTCGCATCGTGTACAGAATTGACTGGCCGGCGTAGGAAAGATAGAGGTGGGCCAGGTATTCACCCCCCATGGTGATAAGCTCCACGCCGATAAGAATCAGCGACATCATCAGCAGGCCGGTAAAATTGCCTTTGAGTATGTAACTGTCGACGGCGATGGTTATCAGGTAAGGAACAGCCAGATTGGCCAGGGTACGAAGCATCATGCCTGTCGCCCCGGTTATCATCCAGCCCTTGACCGGGCCGAAATATTTCGCCATTCTCTTGTAAACCGTAACATCGAGGACGCTGCCGAGAACATCCTGTTCGTCCATGTCGCCGGCGCCTTGAAGTCTGCCGCCCGGGCCACCCGGTCCGCCTGGGCCGCGGCCACCGCCGCCACCGCCACCGCCGAAGCCGCCTCCTCCTCCGAACATATTAGTTTGCCTCCGTAGAGTTTTCGTTCTGGGACATTAACTGGGACTGGTAGGTCTGGTAGTACATCCCTCGTTTCGCCATCAGTTCGTTGTGTTTGCCGGCTTCTACCACCAGCCCTTTTTCGAGCAGCAGTATCAAATCGGCATTCTTGATGATTGGCAGGCGGTGGGTGATGATAAAGGTCGTTCTGCCCTGGATAAGCTCATCGAGGGCGTTCCGAATCAGTTTTTCCGTATCGGCATCAACGCTCGACATCGAGTCGTCGAGAATCAGGATGCTCGGGTTGATGAGGAGCGTCCGGGCGATTGCCAGCCGCTGCTTCTCTCCTCCTGACAGCGTCAGTCCCCGCTCGCCGACCCACGTGTCATAACCGTCGGGAAGCGTCACGATGAAATCGTGGAGCGAGGCGGCTTTCGCCACTTCCTCCACCTGCTCGCGGGTAGCGCCGACCGCTCCGTAGGCAATGTTATCTTTGATTGAACCGGAAAAAAGGAAAATATCCTGCTGGGATATCCCCACGTTCCTCCGCAGAGATGCTATCGTGACATCCCGGATGTCGATGCCGTCGATTTTTATCGCTCCCCGGGTAACATCGTAAAACCGGGAAATCAGATTGGCGATGGTACTCTTGCCGCTCCCGGAACCTCCCAGGAGGGCGATAAGCTGGCCCGGTTCGGCATGGAAGCTGACGTCTTTCAGCGTCGCTGCCACCGAGTCATAACTGAAACTGACGTCCTCGAAAGTAACTTCTCCCCGAACCCTATCGAGGACGATTGCGTCCGGTTTTTCCTTGACGGCTGATTCCGTATCGAGTATCTCCATGATTCTCTGTCCGGCCGATATGGTTCGGGTTATCATGTTGACCATCATCCCGACCTGCCGCACCGGCATCACCATCATGTTCACGTACAGGGTAAACTGGGTCAGCTCGCCGATGGTCATGTTCCCGTCGATAACCTGGTTGCCTCCCCAGAAGAGTATCAGAATCGTCGGTAGACTCATCACGAACATCATCACCGGCATCCGTACCGCCATCTGCCGGGCGATGCTGATATGCTGGTCGTACAGGACTGTCGCCTGGGTCGAGAACTTCCGGCTCTCTTCTTTCTCGCGGTGGAACGCTTTGACGATTCTCACTCCGATAAGGCTTTCCTGGAGGATGATGCCGAGCTGGGCCATCATTTCCTGTACCTGCATCCATAACGGACGAATCCGGGTACTGAAACGTACCGCCAGCCAGCCGATTATCGGCATGAAAGCCATACTCATCAGGGCAAGTTGCCAGTTCATGACAAGCAGAAGCACCGCCACCGTAATAACCATGACGACTATCTGGATAATGCCGACCAGCCCCATGCCGTAAAACATTCGGACCGCTTCGACATCGACCGTTGCCCGCGACATGAGTTGCCCCGTCTGAGCTTTATCGTAGTAGGCAAAACTGAGTCGCTGAAGCCGGTCGTAAATGGCGTTCCTGACCGTGTAGGAAACTTTCTGGGAGATGGTCTCCTGAAGGTAGCTCTGTCCGTATCCGGCCAGTCCCCGCAGGGCGCTGGCAACGACGATTGCCCCGGCCACCCACCAGATGGCCGTCTCCCTCGCCATCGGCCACCAGAGGAAGGCGCTGTCGGCTTCCTTGAGTGCCATGTCGATACCGTTCCCGAGCATCCGGGGAACAACCATGCTGAGAATGATTCCCAGGAACAGGAACCCCAGAGCGACGAACAGCCATTTCCACTGGCCCCGGACAAACACGAATAATCTCAATATTGTTTTCATAGCACCATCAACATGCAGTTTTGCCCCACCGGACGCGGCACATACCTGACTTCAGCAATACCTGTCAGTTCTGACAGGCTTGCAACCCGTCCATCCTGACAGGCTTAAATCCGTTCTCCCTGAGCCTGTCGAAGGGCGACTGAAAGTATTATGTTCCTCTCGGAGAGCTACTGGTCTTTCGAAATTTCTTCATATGCCTGAGACAGGATTTTCCGCATGCTTTTCAGTCTTTCAGTGTCTGCGGAACGAACCTTGTCTCGCACTGTGCCGGCGAGTTTCTTAAACTCATGCATCGTCAGGACGACATCATCGGCATTTTCCGGATTGTACCATTTCTTCATCTGGTCGGCGATTCGTTCTCCCGATTCGCTTTGTTCTTCGAGGAATTGTAAACCATCCGGCGTTATCGAGTAAACTTTCTTCCCGTCCTCTTCCCCGGAAGTAACGTACCCCATCTCTTCGAGCATCTGCAGCGTCGGGTACACCGAACCCGGGCTTGGGGTGTAAAAGTTGTGGAAACGCTCTTCAAGCGCCCGGATTATCTCGTACCCGTAGCTTGGCTTTTCTTTCAGGTGCTGGAGGAGAATGTACTTGAAGTCACCTCTCTGAAACGGCCTCGCGTGCCGGTGTCCGTGCGGCGGAGGCGACGGCGGTACGGTACCTTCGCTCTGACGATAGCCTTCTGTAATCTTAGTCACCTCAGGAAATAAACGGTAAACCGATATATCGGCATGATTATAGTACACTTAAATTTGTTGTGTCAATGTTACGGAATGGATAGGTTTCAGGAAAAAATGAAAAATAATGTTGACATTTTAACAATTTTAACGGTAATATTACTGCTAATTTTACTGTCAAGCTGCCGAATAGCTGCCGCCTCTTTCTCCTGTCTTGTTACTACAGCCTGTTTTTGGTTACGGAGAGCTGCAAAAACAACTTGGAGGATGGTATGGTGAAGAAATTACTCCTGTTTCTTGTAAGTGGCTTGATGGTCTGCTCGCTCCTCATTGCTTCCTGCTCCGGCGGAGACTCCGAAGGGACACCGAAATCCGAATACGATGACCCCCTGGTTCCGAAATACGGCGGCACCTTTGTCCGTCTTCGGGGTGCCGACATCAATAACTTCGACTACGGCGGCGGAAGAGACATGTTCACCATCTCGCTGATGGGCGAAGAACTCCTCATGGGTGACTGGGCACGAGGCCCGGCCGGAACGAATGAAAACGACTGGACGGGCGGTTTCGCCGGCTTCATCAGCATGCTCACCGGGAAACTCGCCGA
>CAZOGR010000107.1:0-5590 GCA_964579355.1 uncultured Dehalococcoidales bacterium
TCGCGGAACGTCCGCATGTGCATGTTCGGCGAGCAGGAACAAACCAGCACCCCGTTCAGCCCGAGTTCCTTGATATCGTTCTTAATCATGTCCTGGCCGGGGTCCGAGCACATGAACGGATAGTGCCGGGCGACTGCCACATCGTCAAGCTGTTTCGCATATTCGGTTAATTTCGCCACGTCGATGTATCCGGCGATATTTGTACCGCAGTGACAGACATAAACTCCGATTTTTTTCTTCATAACAGTAATGTCCCGGTATTATTCATCGGCGGCTGCGACCGCTTCCTGGGCCGGCTCGCCGCTGGAGGGTGAAGCAATCTGCCCGTATTCGCCTCGGGTAACGATTGCCAGGGCTTTGGCGGCTGCCCCGATTGCCTGTGCTACGGTATCGGGAATATCCTTCGGCCCCTGGCAGCAGCCGGCCAGGTAAATGCCGTCGGTCAGGGTTCCCAGCGGGTCTATCTTGTAGTGGTTTTCCTGGAAGAACCCGTCGCTATCCTGAGCAATGGAGAATACCTTCGCCACTTCTGCTGCATCAGCCCGGGGTTCGAGGGCAACATTCAGAACGACCATATCGACCGGTACCCGAATCATTTCTCCCAGCAGCGTATCTTCGCAGACAACGATGAGTTTTCCCTTTTCCTCGTCATCCCGGGTGATATCGGTCACTTCGGTTACTTTACCCCGGATAAAGTTGACCCCTTCGTCCGATACCCGTTTGTAAAATTCTTCGTAACCTTTGCCGTAGCACCGCATGTCGATGTACATCTGGTACACATCCGCGCCGGTTTTCTCCCGTATCTGGTGAGCGTGCTTGACTCCCTGCATGCAGCAGACCCGGGAGCAGTATTCGTGATAGTTCTCATCACGGCTGCCCACACAGTGAATGATGGCGACGCTTTCCGGCGTCCTGCCGTCCCGTAACTGTATGTGCCCCTGGGTCGGGCCGGTCGAGCTTATCATTCTCTCGGTCTCGAGGCTGGTGTACACGTTTTCGTATTCCCCGTATCCGTAACGGCTAATCTGCGAAGGGTCGAAAAGGTCGTAACCGGTTGCCACAACAATTGCTCCGACTTCAAGTTCGATTACTTCGTCTTTCTGGTCGAAATTAATGGCTTTCGGAGCGCAGACTTCCCGGCAGATACCACACTCTCCTGTCAATACGTGAACGCAGTGGTTCTTGTCAATCACCGCTTTATTGGGGACCGCCTGAGGGAACGGAATATAGGCGGCCGGCCGCAGTCGTAATCCCATGTCGAATTCCGACTTAATCGGCATCGGGATTTTCGAAGTAAGTTGTTTTATGTCAATCGCCCCGGTGGGGCAGACGGTCGCACATGACCCGCAGGCCATGCAGTAATCGAGGTCGACATCGCCCGACTGCATGAACGGTGTCTGGACTCTCCGGTTGACTCCCCGTCCGACAAAGTTGATAACGCTTCTCCCCATCCGTTCTTCGCAGACGCGGGTGCACAGGCCGCACAGAATGCACTTTTCGTTTTCGTTTTCTGTTTTGAAGCGGGGTTTTTCAACGCCGTATTCGCGGGCAAGATTCTGAATAACCTCGACGTTCGGGCAGCGGGAAAGAAGGAATTCGCAGATGAGTTGACGGGCTTTATATACAGCTTCGGAAGCGGTTTTCACAACCAGGCCTTCTTCGACCGGGTAATTGCATGAAGTTACTATCCGGCTTCTGCCCCTGCTGACTACCTCGACCGAACACATGCGGCAGGCGCCGAACGGAGCCAGCGCCGGATGATAGCATAAGGTCGGAATGGCAATGCCCAGGCTCTTCGCGGCGTTGAGAACCGTCGTTCCTTCTTCGACCGTTACTTTTATCCCGTCTATCTCAAGCGTTATTTCCGCCATTATCCCTGCTCCTGTTTATTGCCACGCTTCACGGCTCTCTTATCTTCGGCAACCGGTTCAGGTACCGGTTCTCCTGATATCTTTTTAATCGCTCCGAACCGGGGCGGACAGGCATCGAAGCAGGTACCGCATTTTGTGCACTTGCTCTGGTCGATGATGTGGACCAGTCCCTTGCCGCCGTCGATTGCATGTACCGGGCACTGCCGGGCGCAAATCATACAGGCCTGGCATTTCTCCGGGTCTATATAATAGGAAACGAGGTTCTTGCAGACCAGCGCCGGACAACGTTTTTCTTTAATGTGAGCTTCGTATTCGTCCCGGAAATACTTGATGGTCGTCAGTACCGGGTTAGGAGCGCTGGTGCCGAGAGAACAAAGCGATGCCGTAGCCATGACCGAGGCGATATCCTGAAGAAGTTCGATATCTCCTTCGTGTCCATTCCCTTCGACGATATCCGTCAATATCTCCCGCATATGTTTAAGGCCTTCCCGGCAGGGAACGCACTTTCCGCATGATTCGTCGCAGAGGAAGTCAATGAAATACCGGGCTACATCGACGATGCAGGTATCTTCATCCATGACAATCATGCCGCCGGAACCCATAATTGACCCCAGTTTTGTCAGTTCGTCAAAATCTACCGGCGTATCGAGTAAGGCTTCGGGGATTACCCCGCCGGCCGGTCCGCCTGTCTGAACAGCTTTAAACTTCTTACCCCCGGGGATGCCTCCGCCGATGTCGTAGATGATTTCCCGAAGCGTCACTCCCATGGGAATTTCAACCAGCCCGGTGTTGTTGACTTTTCCAACCAGTGAGAATATCTTGGTACCTTTGCTTCTCTCGGTTCCTATTGCGGCGAACCAGTCTGCTCCTTTATCGATGATAAGCGGTACATTAGCGTACGTCTCGACATTGTTGAGGTTGCTCGGTTTATCATGAATGCCGCTCTCAGCGGTACGGATATACTTGGGACGGGGTTCGCCGACCTTTCCCTCGATAGCGTTCATCAGAGCGCTCGATTCACCGGAAACGAAAGCACCCGCTCCGCGATGGATATGGATGGTAAAATCGAATCCTGAACCAAGGATATTTTGACCCAGCAGTCCATACTCTTCAGCTTGCTTAAGAGCGATTCTCAGGTTTTCGACGGCAAGAGGATATTCTGCACGAACGTAGACAAACCCTTCATGCGAACCGATAGCATAGGCGTTGATAATCAACCCTTCGATGACGCTGTGAGGATTACCCTCGAGGACCGCCCGGTCCATAAAAGCCCCCGGGTCGCCTTCATCAGCATTGACGATGACATACTTCGTTTCGCCGGCGGCATTTTTGGTCGTTTCCCATTTTCTGGCGGTCGGGAATCCGGCGCCTCCCCTCCCCCGTAATCCGGACTTATTGACCTCTTCCAGAATGGTATCCGGATTCATCTCGGAAATTGCTTTGCTCAATGCCCGGTAACCGCCCAGCGCCAGGTAATCTTCGATATTTCGCGGGTTTATCCTGATGTTATTTCCAATAATAATTCGTTTCTGGTTCTTGTAAAACGGAATATCGGATTCTCGTACGGCCTTATCACCGGTAGTGGGGTCCGTATACAGAAGTCTTTCGACAATTTCCTTGTTTTTCAATGTTCGGAGAACGATTTCCGGAACGTCTTCGGCTTTGACCTGAAGGTAGCAGATTTCTTCAGGGTAAATGACAACGACAGGCCCTCTCTCGCAGAAACCGGGACACCCTGTTTCTTTGGTCGTCACCCCGGCGCTTAATCCTGTTTTCTCTATTTCGGCTTTAAAGGCATTGATAACGCTCTGAGCGCCGGAAGCAAGGCACCCTGCTCCGGCACAGATGGAAACACATGGTTTTTCCGGGTCTCTTCCTGACAGAATATCCGCTCTTGCTTTTTCCAGTTCCTGAGGTGAATTCAGTTTAGCCATATCTTTGCCTTAACTGTATTGTTCGATTATATCCCTGACTTTAGCCGGGTTTATCTTGCCGTGATAATCCTTGTCGACATTGACAACCGGCCCGAGAGCACAACAGCCCAGACAGTTGACCCGCTCAAGGGTAAACAGCATATCGGCAGTGGTCTCACCTGCCCGGATTCCCAGTGCATCTTCCATTTTATCCATGACTTTCGGCGCCCCCCGGACATGGCAGGCTGTTCCCATGCACACGCAAACTTTATGTTTACCGCGAGGTTCGAGACTCAAAGCGGTGTAAAAACTGGCTATCCGGTAAATTTTGCTCATCGGAACGGAGAGTTTTTCACTGATTGCCTGCACCGCTTCTTTGGGAATCCAGTTCAACGCTTCCTGGACATCAAGGAGTAACTGAATAAGAACTTCGGGTTCATCAGGATACCGGTCGAGTACGTCTTTAATTTCCGTCATCTTCGGTACCTTTCTTTGATTCAGGCTGCGGAACATATCGTACCGGACAATGTGACGTGCATTCGCCGCAGCCGGTACATTTATCAATATCGACGAACCGGGCTTTTTTCCTGACTTTTACTTTAAAGTTACCGGCGTACCCGGAGACCGATTCGATTTCACTGTAGGTCATCAGGTCGATAAGACTGTGAGAACCGACCTGACTCATCTTCGGGGTGCCGATACAGGAAGCGCAATCCATCGTCGGAAAGGTCTTGTCCAACTGTAACATCCGGCCGCCGACTGTCGGCAGCTTCTCAACCAGGTAAACACGGTGCCCGGATTCCGCGATTTCAAGAGCCGCCTGCATGCCGGCTATACCTCCCCCTACAACCAGAACTGCCGGTTTTGGTTTCTCTTCCGTAAATACCTTCTCGTTATCCAATAATGCCTCCCGGTACGGTGAGCGGTAACGCGGATACCTTTTTGAATATGTCACAATAATGGAATGGCGTTAATATAACGTCATACTCATAATGACATGAAGAAGTAGTGATGTCAAGGGTAATCAGGTTTGAAATAACAGCAGGATAGTTTTTTCAGCCGGATACTGACGTCACGAGTAATCCACGGCTCTGAAAGATGAACAGTCTGTCACATTTAGGGTATAATAGTATGGTTAACGGTTGTTAATCGTTCCCAATAATAGTTGACTTAATTGAGTACGAGTGCTAGTATGCACCTGACGCGGTTTTAACGCAGTCGACTTTTCGTGACATATGCAGTTATTGACACGTTAACACCTGTTATTCCTGGCTGTTATATATCGTTATTATTGTGAAGCTTGATATACGGGAGTTAGATAATGAGGTACGGTGAAACTGGTTGTAACCTTGAAATCGATTTATCTACCGGAAAGATAGAAAAGGTCGAGACAGACCCGAAAACCGCTGCGTTATACCTTGGTGGCCAGGGAAGCGCCGCGAAAATCCTCTGGGACAGAGTGCCTCCCGAGACCGAACCTTTCTCAGAGAATAATCTGCTCATTTTCAGTACCGGTCTTCTCCATGGTACCTGCGTCCCCGGGGCAAACCGCCTGGCGGTCAATACGTTTTCCCCTCAGACAAATCTCCAGGCCCATTCCCTGATGGGAAGTTACTTCGGCCCGGAAATGAAATACGCCGGATACGATAAGATTATCCTCAAAGGAAAATCGCCCTCGCTGGTGTATATCTGGATTCATAATGATAAAGTTGAGATACGGGAAGCAGCCCATCTCCATGGCAAGGGAACCCGTGAAACAGCGACATTAATCAAAGAAGAGCTGGCCCAGGAAAAAGCTCAGGTAGC
>CAZOGR010000108.1:0-5558 GCA_964579355.1 uncultured Dehalococcoidales bacterium
TCCGGCTGGTCTTACCCGAAAGGGGAAGGAACCTGGAAAGGCTACTTTTACCCGCCCGGGAAAATAGATGAACTGGAATACTACAGCCGGTACTTTGATACGGTGGAAGTTAACAGTTCCTTTTATCGCCCGCCGAACCCGGAATATGCCCGCAACTGGGCGAAACGGACGCCGGACGGATTTCTCTTCACGGTGAAACTCTGGCAGAAGTTCACTCACCCGGAAATGTTCAAAGAAGCCACTGGCCGGGAGGCGGTAATTTCGCACGAGGATATCGATTTTTTCCGCAGGAGTATCGCACCGTTAGCGGATAAAGGTAAACTGGGGGCGTTACTTGCCCAGTTCCCTCCCAGCTTCAAGAACGATGATTTCGAAAGGCAGGTACTCAGCGCCGTTATGAGGACATTCCGCGATTACCGTGTAGCGGTAGAACTCCGGCATCGTAGCTGGACGGACGACGAAGGTACGGCCGCTCTTCTAAAAGAAAACAACGCCTGCTGGGTCGAAATAGACGAACCGAAATTCGGTACCTCGATTGCTCCCGGTGTCCCCCTGACCTCGGAGATGGCTTACTTCCGCTTTCACGGCCGGAACCGGGAAAACTGGTGGAAAGGCGACGGCGAAACCCGCTATAAGTACCTCTACTCCGAAGAAGAATTGAAGGAACTGGCGGCCGGTATAGCGAAAGCTTCCGACGAAGGAGCGAAGCTGATGTTCGCTCAGTTCAACAATCACTGGCAGGGTTACGCTCCCCGCAATGCGACCGACCTGAAGAAACAGATGCAGTTACCCTTCGTCGAATTACCGATGATGATGTAGCTTGTGGTATAATTCCGGAGAAAACAGCTTCAAATCAGTGATTTTCAGAAGAGAGTGATGTCCATGCTTGAATCAGGCAGCATCTATCGGCGGTATGTATACAGAATCGACCCGGGACCGGAATGTAACGGTGAAGCCTACTGGTTCTGCTTCAGCTCCGGCAACCTGCTGGTCTGTTCCGAAGGCCTTCATGTTCCTCTCCTCAGCACGCCTGAAGACGCCGGATTTTCACCATTGCGAAGGCAATACCTCGGGCTGCTCGATGGTAAACCGTGCTTTTCAGCCGAGCTTCTTCCGAACGTTCAGGCACCCGAAGGAACGGAGTTCATGAATCTGCGGGCAGCCTACGGGGTGCTTGATGAAGATATCTACCTCATCGCCGGTAAAGCTGTCCAATTGGTAAGCTGGGACCAGACCCACCAGTTCTGTGGCCGATGCGGACAGCCGACAGAGTACGTCCCTGGCGAGCGGGCTAGGAAATGCCCGGCCTGCGGC
Source organism: uncultured Dehalococcoidales bacterium (assembly GCA_964579355.1). GTDB lineage: Bacteria > Chloroflexota > Dehalococcoidia > Dehalococcoidales > UBA2162 > MGML01. The sequence goes on from CAZOGR010000108.1 coordinate 1,315, forward strand.
TTCATGAGTTTCCCGCGGCTCTCTCCGGCAACCATAACCGCCGTGCTGAAAGGCAAACAGTTACTGCTGACTCAATACACCTCATTCAGGGGTAACATGCGGACTATCGTCGCCGGTTTCGTCGAACCCGGCGAGACTCTTGAGGAATGCGTTCACCGGGAAGTCTTTGAAGAAACGGGTATCAGAATAAAGAACCCCCGCTACCTGGGAAGCCAACCCTGGCCGTTCCCGAATTCGCTGATGATTGGGTTCATCGCCGACTACGAGAGCGGTAAAATAGAAGTCGACGGGGTGGAAATCGCTGCTGCCGACTGGTTTGACCTTGATAAACTCCCTGAACTTCCTCCTAAACTCAGTATCGCCCGGAAAATAATTGACTGGGTCGTGAAGACCTATTCATAAATCAACCGTCACACTTTCTTTAATGTCTCTGGCATTTCCCTCTCCTTCAGCAAGTCTTATTGTGTCGATGAATACCAATTGACATTTTACACTAAAACGTGTAAAATCATTATGTCATGAAACACTATGATGCCGGTCGAAAAACATGGGATAACGAGAATATCAGAGCCTTGCGAAAACATCTCGGCCTGACACAGCAGGAAATGGCAGAACGTCTCGGCACCCGACAGCAGACTATCAGCGAATGGGAACTCGGCCTTTACCGTCCCAGAGGAGCTTCTTCTACCCTCCTCTCTATCGTTGCTGACCAGTCCGGTTTCACCTATGACGCCGGCACCTCCGGAAAGGAATTTTCCGGATAGTTATCTTTCTGTGATTGTCACCCGGTATGTTTCAGATATTTTTTTACACGGTATCATGTACAGTAAAAAATGAAAAAAGATACTGTCACAACGAGCTATCCGTTACCGGAACTGAACGAAGCATGGTTCAGCGAATTCTGGCACTACCAGTGCATCAACGATGAAAAGTTGCGCACGGAAGACGGGCGTTCCTTACGGATACTCTACCCCGGCAGGCCGAATGATATCCAGGGAGCTGATTTTAAAGACGCCGTCGTCAAATCGGGGAAAAGTCTGCTGAAGGGCGATGTCGAAATTCACTTGAAACCGGGGGATTGGCGTGCTCACCATCACCACCTCGACACCCGCTACAATTCGGTCGTGCTTCACGTTGTCCTTCAAGAAGATACAAAAAAGGAAACCACTCTTCAAAACGGAGGGAAAATACCTGTCCTGAACCTTAAAAATCATTTGCCGCTGCCACCCGAAGCGAACAAATCTCAAATCAAGGGTATCCCCTGCTCGGGTATTGCTGCGGGAAAGCACCGTGAGCAGTTGCTGAAAATTCTGGACCAGGCAGGAGAAGAACGGTTTCTCGAAAAAGCGACCGGGTTCGCCAGAGACATCAGGCACTTTGGGAAAGGTGAAACATTATATCGGGCAATAATGAAAGCCCTCGGGTATTCGGCTAACCGGGAGCCATTCGAAAAACTCGCCTCGCTTATATCTCTGAAAGAACTTGAAATGATGCGGAAAAACCAGGGTTCTGACGAAGAATATCTGGAATCCCTCAGGCTGAAGCTCTTCGGAGCAGCAGGGTTCCTTGAAGGAAATAGTACCAGCCATCTGGCTGCCTCCGGCATCGGTTCGGACATGGTTAGTAAAATGCAGCAACGCTGGCAGCTCTCGAACGGAACAGCTCGTCTCTCTATCCGGGAATGGCAGTTTTTCCGCATACGCCCCTCCAATTCTCCCGTACGAAGGTTGAATGCCATGTGCGTACTCCTGAGCAACTACCGGGAGCAAGGTCTGCTGAACGGAATCCTCGACGCTGCCGGGACCATCGAGTCCCTCAAAGACTGTAGGAAACTTGAAACCGAACTGGTTACCGCTTCAACACCGAATGAATACCCCGACTGCCTTTCACTCATCGGGAAAAGCCGCGCTTCGGTGATGGTCGTCAATATCCTGTTGCCGTTCCTTTACGCGGAAATATCCAGGCAGGTAACAGTCTACCAGGAAAGTCTGATGACAACGTACCGAACGTATCCGAAGCTTCCTGAAAATTCTCTCGAACGCCACATGGCAGAACAATTAGGTCTGGAACAGTCTGCCCTGAACACGGCCGTTCGCCAGCAGGGAGTGATTTTTATCTATCGGAACTACTGCACACAGGGCAGATGTTCCCGATGTGCCTCAGGCCAGCTTCAGGCCGGGGAGAACATCCAGTGAAAGAGAATCCCTTTTCCCGGATATGAAACGGAAATACCCGCAGGCAGCAATCATGGCGGCATTATCGGTACAGAGTTTCAAATCAGGCACGAAAACCGGCAGGGCCGACTCGGCAATCAGCCGTTCCCTCAGGGCGCGGTTAGCGGCGACGCCGCCGGCTAGAATAATCTGCCTTGCTCCGAACTCTTCGGCGGTCGCTATCGCCTTACCAACCAGTACCTCGGTCACTGCGTCCTGGAAACTCGCAGCAGCATCATTCCGGTCCGGGATACTGTTACTCTCTTCGAGTCGTAACAGCGCCGTTTTAAGACCGCTGAAGGAAAAGTCGCGGGTACCTCGTATCCAGGAGCGAGGCAATTTCAGAACCGGTTTGCCGTTTTCGGCCGCTTTCTGAATAGCCGGGCCGCCCGGATAGCCCAGATTAAGAATCCTGGCTGCCTTGTCGAAAGCTTCACCCGCAGCATCGTCACGGGTCCGCCCGGTTATTTCGTAATCACCGTGGCCTCGCATCAGCACGAGATCGCTGTGTCCTCCGGAAACGATAAGCGCCAATATCGGGAACTCCGGTTCGAACTGATTACCTGATATCCAGTTAGCGTAAATGTGACCCTCGAGGTGGTTAACACCGATAAGCGGGATGCCTTTCGCAATAGAAATCGCCTTGGCGGTATTAACACCGATGAGCAACGAACCGGCCAGGCCGGGTCCGCAGGTAACAGCGAGGCAATCGATGTCGCTCCATTCTGTTCCTGATTGTTCCATGGCATCTTCGATGACCGGGATAATAGAAAGTATGTGCTGACGCGAGGCTACCTCGGGAACGATACCCCCGTACCGGGCATGGATTTCCACCTGGGAAGCAACCCGGTTGGATAGTATCCTTCGACCGGATTCCACCACGGAAGCGGCTGTTTCATCGCAGGAGGTTTCTATGCCAAGTATCTTCATACCATTGATTATAACATAGAGCGCCATCGATCACCCCTTGCACATAATGCGCAAAACATGAATGCATCCGTCTCATTATTTTGCACGATATAGCGAAAACGTAATTACGTATATGTGCGGATTGCATGTGAACAATACCAGTGTTACCATGATTATAGAGAAAACAAAGTTCGAACCGGTAAAGACCTGAAGCAACAAGCTGGCTGAATATAACGAGGATTTCTGATATTCAAGGTCAACTTTCCCGATTCCGATGTGATATTTATCATGCCATACCGATTTGAATATTGTTTATATTTATGATAAGATTAGTTATATTTATAACGTCAATAAAACAGGAGGTGAAAGAAAATGAACGTTATTAAGAAACTTGCTTCATCTCTGGATGACGCAATCAGCCTGGTACTGGGTGAGAAAACCAAGAGGCCTATCGACCTCTATACCAACGATTACACCTTTCTCAACAGGTACTAGTATCCGGCATAAAAGGCACGGGGTAAAACCCGTGCCCCGAAAGCGAAACTAAAAAGGAGAGTAAACACTCTCCTTTTTTTGTTTGAACACATTCATCTAAAAATTTCCGGCGATAATTATAAGAAATTCGTTGACAGGACACCGATTAGTGATTATGCTTGGATTGAAATAAACAAGCAGGAAGCATGCTTTTGTCAGATTTGGAGCAACTGCAGCAGATTCTCGGCGTTCGGTTCAGCGATATTTCTCTCCTCGAAAAATCGATGGTTCACCGGTCCTATCTGAACGAGAACCAGGGAGACTCAATTGACTCGAACGAGCGCCTGGAATACCTGGGTGATGCCGTCCTTGGCCTGGTGGTGGCGGAAAAACTGTTTCTGGACAACCCCGGATTCGACGAAGGCAAGATGACCCGGCTGCGTTCTGCCCTCGTTCGCCGGGAAACCCTGGCCAGAATCGCCCGAAATATCGACCTTGGCGAATACCTTTATCTGGGTAAGGGGGAAAACTCGAGCGGCGGACGGCAGAAAACGGCTAACCTGGCCTGCGCCATGGAAGCGGTCATAGCCGCTGTGTATCTGGATAAAGGCTACGCCGTCACGGAAAAACTTATTCTCCACCTGCTGG
>CAZOGR010000109.1:0-5552 GCA_964579355.1 uncultured Dehalococcoidales bacterium
TCACCACGCTTTCGGCGGTGATGCCGTGGCTGGCATCCTCGTTCTCCGGTTTGACGATGCAGGGAAAAGACAGGTCGAATGTCCCGGTAGTGTCCGCACTGAGCCTGCGGGATGCCGGTACACGGATTCCTCCGGAAGCAAGCATAGCTTTCAGGTCGGATTTTCGCAGTGCCAGCCGGAGAGCGCCTGACGGGCATCCCGTAAAGCGAAAGCCGTTTTCCTCGAGGCAGGAAGCTATTACCGGCTCGGATTCGGGAAAGCCGCCGAAACCTTCGAACAGATTGAAAACAAGGTCTGTTTTCAGCCTGCCGAGAGCTTTACGGGCTTCGGTCAGAGGTAATACCAGTCCCAGACGGGTGACGTTATACCCCAGTTCGGCAAGAGAGTGTTCGACGGCATCGACCTCGGCCAGAACCCCTTCGACGGCTGTCTGCTCTTCGCCGCCGGCGTGCCGTGACGATTCAGGTTCGTTATAAATTATCGTTATCCGCATGCCAGCCGGGGATACCTTTCCAGTGCAGCTTCGAACACCGCCCTGATAACGCCTTCGTGCGACCAGCCAAGCTTGAGAGCCATGATAATCAGGTCGCTGTAGGTACCCAGTCCGGGCAGCGGATTAATCTCGATAAAGTACGGGTTGCCCTTCGAATCGAGACGGAAATCGACCCGGGTAAAATCACGGCAGCCGAGCGTCGTATAGGCTTTCAGACTGTAGTCTCTCAGCGTCGCGATGCTTTTTTCGCCAAGTTCAGGGGGCGATTCGTAATCGACCAGTCTTTGCCAGTCTCTTTTCACCTCGAGCGAGTAGACGAAGTGTTCGGTTGCTTCTCTCGGAAGAATCCGCATCATACCGACGATTTCCGGTTTCCTGTTGCCGATAATCCCGACCGTTACCTCGTCGCCGTCGATGAATTCCTCCACCAGTACCGCCTGCCGGTAATCGGCCAACTGGGAAATTACTTCCCGCCGGGCTTCTTCCCGGCTGTGGACCAGAGCGGAGGAATGAACGCCCTTACTGGAACCTTCGAAAGCAGGTTTCACAATCGCCGGAAAGGCAACCTCATTCCAGTCGGTGGCTTCAAGTTGTTCTTCCGACCCGATAATCTTCCACTTCGGCGTGTTAACCCCTTCCAGCAGCACCAGTTTCTTCGTCAGCGGTTTATCGAGGCAAACTGCCAGCGTCAGCGGATCGGAACCGGTATAGGGAATACCGAGCATTTCGAGCACCGAGGGAACCTGGGCTTCGCGGCTCCGAAAGGTGCCCCTTCCCTCGGCGATATTGAAGACGATATCGATATCGTTCCCGGCAGTTATGTTCGCCAGGAATTCTTTTCCTCCGCCGAGCATGACAACGTCATGTCCGGCGGAACGGAGCGAAGACATCAGTATCTCAATTGTTTCTTTTGAATCGTATTCTTCGAGGGCGTCACTGACACGGGTATCTTCAGGAGTTACGGAATCTTTCAGGTCAAATGATAACCCGATTTTCATCTCCTGCACCTCGTGTCTTCATTACCCTTACGCGAACCGGTTCTTTCTCTTTCCATTCTAACGGAATCTGGGCGCCTGCCCTCTTACTGCCGTTAACCCGGGGGTTTCGGTACCGGTACAGGTTCCCCTCGTAGTTTCTCAGCAGAATCGATTCCTTGTTTCTTTTCAAAAGGTAATCAGGCTGTATCGGAACTTTTCCTCCGCCTTCAGGCAGGTCGATAACGAACGTCGGGACAGCCAGGCCGGATGTATGCCCCCGCATGCCTTCGATTATCTGTATCCCGGTATCGACCGGGGTACGGAGGTGTTCGGTACCCTGTACCTCGTCACACTGGTAGAGGTAGTAAGGCCGGACTTTTATCTTGAGCAAGCCCTGGCAAAGCTTCTTCATCGTCTCTACGGAATCATTGACGCCTTTCAACAGCACTGACTGGTTATTAACCGGGACACCGGCCCGTACCAGCCGGTCGCAGGCAGCGGTTGATTCAGGAGTTATTTCATGGTAATGATTAAAGTGAGTATTCAGCCAGATTGGCCCGTACTCGGACAGCATGTCGCAAAGTTCGGCGTCGATACGCTGAGGCAGGACGACCGGATAACGGCTGCCGATACGGATGATTTCGACATGGTTGATGCTCCTCAGTTTGGCGATAACGCCTTCGAGCATTTTAGTGGAAAGCGTCAGCGGGTCACCCCCGGAGAGGATAATATCCCTCACTTCGGTATGATGCCTGACGTAGTCAAGCATCGCTTCTATCTGAGCCGGCGTTCTCACCCAGCCGCCATGCCTCCATTCCCTTTTCCGGGTGCAGTGACGGCAGAGCATAGGGCAGATATCGGTCAGGACCATCAGCACCCTGTCGGGATACCGATGAACCAGGCCGGGCACGGCCGAGTCTTTACCTTCAGCCAGCGGATCTTCCATGCCGATGTTGGAGAGAGCGATTTCCTCGAAAGACGGAACCGCCTGCTTCCGAATCGGGTCATTCGGGTCATCCGGGTCAATCAGAGAGAAATAATACGGTGTAATTGAAAGGGGATACCTGAGAGAAGTCAGTTTAATCTGGGTTATTTCGTTGTCGGTCAGATGTAACGCGTCAGCGATCTGTTCGACTTTGGTTATGCGATTCTTGAACTGCCATTTCCAGTCGTTCCATTGTTGCCCGGAAACGGCACAGGTTGTTTTTACCGGTTGAGTGGCAGCACCGGTATTGCCGGATTGCAGTGCGGTACAACCCGGAGGTTCATCCTCTTCACTGCCGGCCATGTTTTCGGTCTTTGAAGCGAGCCAATTTTCCATTTTCCTTTTTCTTTCCCCTTATTTATTCGTATTTTTTCTTTTTGGTGATACGCGCCTGTCGGCGGCGTAGGCATTGCCAAGTTTATCTATATATGCTTCGAACAACAAAAAACCGGGATGCTTCTCCAAATCACCGATGTTTTTCACATCGGCTTTCTGTACCTCAGCATCCCTGGTATCGAATACCTTGAATCTCCGAACCGGTTTATCACCGACCGTACCTGCGTACTCAAAACAACGCAGGTTATTCAGGTAATCCGGTGTTAAAACGAACCGCTTTTGCATATACTCCAGCACAGGCTTCGGCAGCCTTCTGGCCCCACTGCTGTGATGTAGATGTATACGCAAATCCAACGCCGTTCCCTTCACCCCGATACGATGATTCAGTGTGACCCGATATTCGACAAAGGAAGATAATTATTTAGTTTTCTTCAATTCAGGGTGTTTCCATTCCATGTGCTTATCAAGACTTATCTTGTCCATCGCAACGAAATCACACCCTTTCGCGGGACATTTGAAACTTTCTTTCTCAGTCGGCGCCTTCTTGTTGAAGAATTTCATTCATTTCTCCTTTTTCGGTTAAGTGTTCTTACTTCCCTGTTGCGGATGTACTCAGTTGCTTGTCAGTATTTTCAACCGTCAAATAAACCGTGTAACCGCATTGCAGGCACCAGCCGGTTTTCTCGTACTGTTTTTTCTCGAAATTATAGTTAACGTTTCTTTCGAAAAAGACGTTTCCTTTGCATTTCGGGCAGCTCATTTTTCCTGTTGTGTTTTTCACCTGTACTAATCCACCTTGTGTCATTAATATTTTATTCAGAATTGATTACTGTGTTTTCCATGGCAACCAGATTCCGGAATAATCAATGTTAAAACTTTATGTAACTTAAAGGTTGACAACTGTCTTTGACTTCAAGTATTATGTTTCCTGTAATCCTCTTGTAGTAATACCTTACTAGAAATGCATTTCTAGTATTGTTTAACAGGATTATACAAGATATTGGAAATTTGTCAATATATTTTTTGTAAATATTTTTCAGGAGACAGTGTATGGGAGAATGGGCATTTTTAACCAATCACGCTCTAGTACTTGCCTCTATCGCGAAAAAGCGGGACCAGACCGCCAGGGAAATCGGTGATGATGTTGGCGTTACTGAACGAACCGCACACAAAATAATAATTGATTTAGAAAAAGACGGCTACATAACCAAGACCAAGGTAGGAGTAAAAAACAGATACAGGATTCATCCCAATCTCCCGATTAAATCATCCGACGGGGCGGTCGGCGAATTACTCGAAATAATGGGATGGAAACGCCGTAAAAAAGCCGGATAAATTAACAGGTAAATTACTCAATACACGCCTGCATTGATTTGATAACAAGACAAGTCGTCGAATCTCGAGTGGCGTGTATTTTATTGTAGAAAATGAAAATACCCAGATTACTGCAACCGAAACCAACCCTGACCGATGATGAACTGAAAAGCGGCCTGCGATGGATGACCCTCGAAGGCACCGCAACGATGGGCTTTTTTAACATCACCGGCAGCGGCGTCATGGTCGCATTCGCTCTGGCTCTCGGCGCCAACAACCTCCACATCGGTATTCTGGCGGCGATTCCCTTCGTAATGCAGATTGCCCAGATTCCCGCTATCTGGCTGGTCGAAAAACTGCGCATGCGCAAACTTATCGTGGTGCTGAGCTGGTTCCCTTCGATGCTGTTCTGGGCGCCGATGGCCAGCATTCCGTTCTTTATGCCGGTACCGGGTAACCAGGCAATCCTCCTGCTGCTTGTTTTCATGGCCCTGAGAGGAATCCTTTCCGCTATTACCACCGCCGCCTTTGCCGGCTGGCAGCGCGACCTCGTACCGCAGAATATCCTCGGGCGCTACTATTCGAAACGGCAAGCATACGCCGTCGCTTCCGGCATCGTTGCCAGCCTCGGAGCGGCTATGTTTATCGACTATTACCTGGCTGCCAATCCGGGAGAAGGCAGCATCTTCGGCTATACCCTGGTTATCCTCGTCGCCCTGGCCCTGCTCGGTATACCCGGGGCATCGTTCATGCTCTTCATTCCGGAACCTCTGATGCAGCCGCTTGCCGGGAAACAGCCGTCAATCGCCCGACAGTTATCAACGCCGCTGAAAGACCGGAACTTCCGGCGTCTCGTAGCTTTTTTGTTCTGCTGGAGCTTCGCTTCAAACCTGGCTATCCCTTTTTTCTCCGTCCACATGCTCCAGCGGCTGGAAATATCGGTTACCTGGGTCATCGGACTCAGTATTCTCAGCCAAATATTCAGTATTCTGTTCCTGCGCGTCTGGGGGCCGCTCGTCGACCGTTTCAGTAATAAGTCGGTCCTTTCTGTCGGTATATCGCTCTACCTGCTCGTTATCCTTGCCTGGGTGTTTACCGCCATGCCGGACCGGTATTTCCTGACCTTTCCTCTGCTCATCATCATTCACATTTTTACCGGTATCGCCGGGGCGGCTGTCTCGTTTACTACCGGTACTATCGGGCTGAAACTGTCACCAAAAGGCGAATCCACCTCTTACCTGGCGGCCGCCTCGCTGGCAATCAACCTGGGCTCGGGTCTGGGGCCGCTTCTCGGTGGTTCTCTGGCCGTGTTCTTCAGCACCCGTTCTCTTAACTTTATCCTGAACTGGACCGATGTCTCCGGCTCCCTTGAATTCACTGCCATCAACCTGGCCGAACGGGATTTCCTTTTCGTCATTGCCTTCTTCCTGGGTTTGATTACCCTCGG
>CAZOGR010000110.1:0-5332 GCA_964579355.1 uncultured Dehalococcoidales bacterium
AAAAAGGCCAGCGGCAGCATCAGCAGCGAGAAAACCAGCCCCACCAGGTAAGCCTGCCGCGATGCATGGACGGCATTCGCTTCGTCACCGGCTCCCATGTAGCGGGCGACGATAGCCCGCACCCCCATGCAGACGGCGCTCACCAGCGAATTCAGCATCATAACGGCCATACCGCCGAGCCCGACACCGGCGATAGCCTCCGAGCTCAGACGCCCGACCCAAATCATATCGATAGTCGGGCCTATCATATTCAGGGAGGCCCCTATCATTAACGGCCAGGAAAGCAGCCACAGATTTTTAACGACGCTGCCCTGGGTCCAGTCCCTGAGAACCTTCGGTTCTCTTCTTTTCAGATTCTGTTTACTATCCAAAAAATGTTCTTTTTACCTTTCCAACGGTTAACCGGTAATACCGCGTTTTTCTGCCTCCTCAATGATGCCGGCGACGATAAACAATGACCCGGTAGCGCAGATGAGGTCGTTTTCACCGGCGATTTCGAGCGCCAGTGTCATCGCTGCCGTTATATCCGCCGCCGAACGGCCTTCGACGCCTCTCCGGCGGAATTCTTCGACAATTCTCTCCGCGGGCATGGCCCGGGGATGAATGGAACGAGTCACCACTACTTTGTGAAACACCGGCGCGAGTTCACCGACTATTCCGGTTATGTCTTTATCCGATGAACTGCCGATAATCAGGACCGCCTGATTGTAGGTAAAATATTTCTCAATCGCTTCCCGGACCCGGCGGGCGGAATCGATAGTATGAGCGCCGTCGACAACGAGGAACGGCTTGCGGGAAAGAATCTGCAGCCGGCCCGGCCAGTTGACCGCCGCCAGGCCTTTGACGATGTCTTCTTTACGGATGTTGTATCCCAGGTCGGCCAGTACCTCGAGAGCCGCAACGGCGGTTGCGGCGTTATTGAGTTGATGGTCCCCGATGAGGGGTATCGAGCAATCGTAGGTATCTTTCCTGCCCTTAACCCTGAAGGTCTGGCCGGAATAATCCCAGGTAAGGCTTTCCCAGGTTACCTCACGCCCGACTTTAATCAACGGGGCGTTATTTTTTTTACAGGTAGCCTCGAAAACTTTATCCGGTTCGTCGAGCTGCTGCGATGAAACCACCGTTACCCCCGGCTTGATGATGCCGGCTTTTTCACCGGCTATCGAGGTGAGGGTATTCCCCAGCACTTCCATGTGGTCGTAACCGATTGTGGTGAGTACGCAGACATCCGGCTTGACGACGTTGGTCGAATCCAGCCTGCCGCCCAGACCGACTTCGACGACCTGGAAATCCACTCGTTCCTGCTCGAAGTACAGGAAGCCCATAGCCGTCATTATCTCGAAGGTGGTCAGCTTGCCGTAGGTTGCCTTTTCGTTAACGGCAGCAACTTCCGGTTGAAGCCGTTCAACGAGCTTCACCACGTCATCATCTGATATCAGCTTCCCATTGGCGCGGATTCGCTCATTGAAGGTATGGAGATGGGGAGAGGTGAAGAGACCGGTGGAATACCCGGCGGTGATGAGAACAGAGGTAATCAGGGCAGCCGTGCTGCCTTTCCCCTTTGTCCCGGCGATATGGACCGTTTTCGCTTTCAGGTGAGGGTTACCCACCCTTTCGAGCAACTCGTCCATGCGCCGCAGGTCGTAATTCGCCGCATCACGCGGCCGTGCCTGCTTCTCGTAATCGACGAAACTGTAGATGTAATCCAGCGCCTGTTGATAGTTCATTGTTGTACCCCCCTCCCGTCGGACCTTGTCTTACCCATAGTAAAAGGGAGGAATAGTTCGATAAGAACTTCGTTCCCCCCTTGACCACTCTTGATTACGTATAAAATTATATCACTCCCAACAGTACACTATCAAACAAGCGAAACACCTATTTTTGATATGTCGAAATATCTGTGATACCATTTTTTACGGAGTTGAGACGGAAGAATGAATTCCCTTCGGCGTGTTATCATCGGTTTTCTGGCTTTGATGGCGATTATCATTGTCGGATCGATTGGCTATATGGTCATCGAAGGCTGGTCGGTTATCGATGCGGTTTACATGACCATAACGACGATAACGACCGTCGGTTACCGGGAGGTAAACCCTCTCAGCAACGGCGGACGGATTTTCAACATATTCGTGATACTCGGCGGGATGGGCGGCGCCTTTTATGCCCTGACGGGCGTTATTCAGTACATCGTAGAAGGTAATCTGGCGGCTACCTTCGGGAGGCGAAGAATGGAAAACAAGATTGAAAAACTGACCTCGCATTTCATCCTCTGCGGATTCGGCAGAGTCGGTGAAGAAATAGCGGCTATCCTTCGGGAGGAAGAGGTTCCTTTCGTTATTATCGATAACAGAGCGGAGTGCGTTTCGCGGGCTGATAAAGCAGGTTACCTGTATCTCGAAGGAGATGCCACCAGCGATGAAATCCTGAAAAAAGCCGGTATCGAACGTGCCCGGGGTCTGATAACCGCCCTCGGTTCCGATGTCGATAACACCTACATCACTCTTTCCGCCCGCGGGTTGTATCCGTCTCTGTTTATCACCTCTCGAGCATCCGACGCAGCGGCCGAGAGCAAATTGAAAAGAATGGGGGCGAACAGGGTTGTCTCCCCGAACAGTATCGGAGCCCGGCGTATGGCCATGCTGGCGCTCAGGCCGACGGTGGTGGATTTTCTCGATTCGATTACGCGCCGCCGGGGACCGGAATTACAGGTGGAGAATGTCGCCATCGGTCAGGATTCGTCTCTCGACAACCGGACTATCAGCGATATCCAGCAGTGTTCGAAGGCGATAATCCTGGCGTTGAACAAAAAACAGGAAAACTGATACCGAACCCCCCGGGTGATGAGAAGGCAGCCATCGGCGACAGCCTCATTATCATGGGTACCAGCGACCAGCTTTCGAAACTCGCCGATATCTGCGAAGGCATCACGAAAATATAGCTACAGGATTATCGGGAAGTTTATTAACCGCAATACCCGAACGACAGCCCTACACCGTTATCTCTTTCCTCATTTTTCGCAACAGCCGTGAAGCACCGAAAGAGAGCAGAAGCAGCGTGCCTCCGAGGAGAATAATGGTCGCTCCCGAAGGAAGCGCCAGAATGTAGGAAAGCCAGAGTCCGCCGGTGGTGAAGATAAAACCGAACAGCACGGAGAGGGCCATCATTCTCTTCAGGTTATGGGTAAACTGCCGGGCCATGGCTGCCGGAAAGGTCAGCAAAGCGATGACGAGAATCATCCCCACCACCTGAATCAGCACGACAACGGTCAGGGCAATCAACGCCATCAGCAGCAGGTAGAGTTTGTCCACCGGCATACCGACGGCCGTAGCGTACTCTTCATCGAAGGTGAGAATCAGGTATTCCTTGAAGAACAGTATCACGACCGCAATGATAATGACATCGAGCGCCAGCATCAGCAGGATATCGTTGAACGGCACGGTCAAGATATTACCGAACAGGTAGCTCATCAGGTCGGGCGTATAGCCCGGGCTGAAGCGGATGAACAGTATTCCCATCGCCATGCCGACCGCCCAGAGGATGCCGATAGCCGTATCCGCCGAAATCCTGGTTTTCCGGATGATGCCGCCGATTGCCAGGCTGGAAGCAACCGAGAAAAACAGGGCTCCGAGAATCGGGTTTATACCAATCAGGTAGCCGAGGCCGATACCCCCGAACGAGGTATGGGCGATGCCGCCGCTGATGAAGACAATCCGTTTCACCACCACGTAGACGCCGACGATGCCGCAGGCAACCGAGGCCAGCAGTCCGGCCATCAGGGCATTGCGCATGAATTCGTACTGGAGAGCTTCAAGCATGGTCATGCTCCTTAAGAACGCGGTGCGGCACGGTGCCGTGCGTTATCAGTTGAATCGGGCACTTGTAGGTCGCTTCCAGGATTTCCGGCGTCACCTCGTTCGAACCGTGGTAGTACAACCGGGAATTCAGGCAGGCGATTTTGTCGACGTAGACGGAGACAGCCCCGATATCATGAGAAACCATGATGATAGTCAGGGTTTTTTTCAGCTCGTTCAGCAGTTCGTAGAATTCCGTCTGGAGAGCCGGGTCGATACTGGCGGTGGGTTCGTCGAGGAGCAGCAGTTCAGGCTCGGAAACAAGGGCGCGGGCAAGAAAAATCCGCTGCTGCTGCCCGCCGGAAAGATACCCTATCTGCTTATCCCGGCAGTCCAGCATGCCGACCTGCTCAAGGGCTTTTTCCGCGGCGACCCTGTCTTCCGCTCCGTACCGGCGGACCATGCCCCGGTGCGTGTAGCGCCCCATCAGGACGACATCGCGCACACTTGCCGGAAAATCACGCTCGAACGAAGGCCGCTGCGAGACATACCCGATGCGGCTTCTCACCCGGGCGGGAGGTTTGCCGAAAATGAGGATTTCTCCCGAATCCGGCCTGACGATACCGAGAATTGCTTTCAATAGAGTGCTTTTTCCACCGCCGTTCGGGCCGATAATCCCCAGGAAATCATGCCGGAATACCGAAAGGGTGATGTCCTCCAGTACCGGTATGTCACCGTAGCCGGCGCTGAAATGGCTGATTCGTATAACCTCACTGTTTTGCATGTTACTTCATCGCCTGTTTCATGGCTTCTTTAATTGCGTTCATATTCCCGACGAAATTTTCGGCCAGGGGGTCGATGACGACAACCTGTCCGCCGATTTCCCGGGCAATCACTTCAGCGCTCTTGGCGCTGTACTGCGGCGAAATGAAGACCACCGTTATGTCACGTTCTTTCGCTTCCTCGATAACCCGTATCAGGTGGTCGGCTTCGGGTTCCTTGCCGCCGATTTCAACCGCTATCTGCTGCAATCCGTAGTCATGAGCGAAATAGCCGAAGGAAGGATGAAAGACGATGAAAGCGGGATTGGCTACTCCCTGTAAATCATCCGTAAGTTCGCTGTCCAGTTCGTCGAGTTGCTTCTGATAATCGGCACAATTCTTTTCGTAGTACGCCCGGTTGGCCGGGTCGACCTGCACCAGGCCGTCGCAGATATTCTGCGCCATTATTGTAGCATTTTTTATCGAAAGCCAGATATGGGGGTCGAGTCCGGTATGGTCATGCTCTTCTCCGGATTCGGCGTTATGGTCGTCCGCGTCTTCGTGTTCATGTTCGGCAGCCTCGATGAAGCTGATACCCTCGGAGCAATCAACTACGAGCATGTCTTTATTGACATCAATCAGTTTATCCATCCAGGCAAGCTCGAACTCTACCGGAGAGCCGACCTTCGCGTACATTTTCGCTTTTGAAAGCTGAACCATCTGGTCGGGAGTGACCTCATAGGTATGAGGCGAGGCGCCCGGCGGCACCATCACCACCAC
>CAZOGR010000111.1:0-5288 GCA_964579355.1 uncultured Dehalococcoidales bacterium
CCCGGTCTGAGTTGCAGCCAGGTATCGGAGCGGGAAGCGAACCATGACAAGCGGGGGTCTATCGTTATCAGTTTAGCTCCTTTCTTCATCAGGTCGACTGCCCAGTGGCCGAATATATTATCCGGGCAGGAAGCCGGGATATTGTATCCCCAGACCATAATGCACTCAGGTACCTTGTATTTCGGGTCGTCATGTCCTTCAGGAAGCCATTGACCGGCGTCGAATATACAGTAGTCGCCGAGGACCGTTTCCGAGGCAACGATGCGGGGAGTATAACAGGCGGTTCCACTCATGGCGAAGCAGACATTCGGGCTGCCGTAGGCGTAGGCGAGCATACATATCCAGGCACCGACATCCCGGCCGGTTCCCATTGGAAAAACAACGCTTTCCGGACCGTACTTTTCCTTGATGGTATTCATTTTCTCGACGATGTAGTCGTAGGCTTCATCCCATGATATGGCTTTCCATTTGTTCTCGCCGCGTTCGCCGACTCTCAGCATCGGGCTGGTGATACGGTCTTTGTTATAGACATACTGTGTCATTGCCAGGCAGCGGGAACAGAGGCGTCCATGGTTCATCGGATGTTCCGGGTCGCCTTCTATTTTGACCAGTTTCCCATCTTCGATATGAGCGAGCACGCCGCAGCCGCCGTGGCAGCCGGGTCCTGCCGACCATGTGGTGGTACGGATAATTTCCCTTTTTTTCTCTTTCGTCATCAGATTACTCCTGTCAATAATGAAAACTATATTACACTGATATCATTACCGCACATTAACTTACTACTATAATAATCGTTTTATCGTTCAATATCCAGTAGGGATGCCGTTTCCCGTTAATATGGATAATCATTGTTTATCCGGATTATTATAGAGATACCTTGTCTACTCCCGGCAACTGTGGTATGTTGTGGTATGCCGTCGGATACCGGAGGAAAAAATGCGGTCCAAGCAGCGCAGAGAATTACGCTCATCGATACGGAGAAGTTTCATCCTGGATAAAGCAGAAGCCTTGTTCCTGGAAAAAGGGTATAACAGCACGAGTATGAACGACATTGCCGGTGCCTGTGATTGCAAGGCCGCGAATATCTATAATTTCTTCACCGGTAAAGAGGCTATTCTTTACGAAGTAATCAGAGACATCAACCTTGAACTGCTCGAATTGATTTCACCCCTGGAGAACGACGAAACCACTAACCCGGTCGAGTTACTAAAAAAACTCATCAAAACCCACTTCGCTTTCCATACCGGTTTAAAAAAGTCAATGATAACGGTTACCGATACCGGTTTAAAAAACCTGACCGCCGAACACCGCAAAGAGATAATGGAGTTACGTCGAAGGTATAACAAAATTCTTCAGAAAATCCTGCATCGGGGCGTTGAAAAAGGTGAGCTTACCGATATTGACGAGACGATTGTCTGCAATTTCATTGCCTCGATAATCATTCGAAGCAATGTCTGGTTTTCGGATAAGGGAAAACTTTCCGTCGAAGAGATGGGTAACACAATATTCGAGTTCGTTTACAAAGGCATCAAAGCCCACAAATAAAAAAAGGCCGGTCACTTGAAGCGACCGGCCTTTTTCAGTTGACTCGGTTACTTCTTTTCCTCCAGGGCCGCGGATAGTTTTTCAGGAGTTATCGGTAATTCTTTCATCCGCACGCCGGTAGCGTCTTCAATGGCGCTGGCAATTGTCGGTACCGCGGGAACGATGACCGCTTCACCAAGCGATTTTGCTCCGTAAGGTCCTCTCGGATCGACCGTCGTCACGGGTATGGTGATAATCTCCCCCGGCATGTCCTGGCTGCGGAATACCTTGTAGTCGGTGTACGAAGGGTTCATTACCTTGCCGCTGGCGTTCAGTACCATCCCTTCGCTCAGGGCAAAACCTAACCCCTGCGCCAGAGCGCCTTCAGCCTGTCCCTGTGCCAAAACGGGATTAACTACCGTTCCGCAATCATAAGCGGTAACCCATTTAACGACTTTCGGGACGCAGGTCTCGGGGTCGAATTCAACCTCCGCGGCGTTCGCCACAAACGAATAGGTTGCTGAAGCCTGGCCGTACCCGTGATGGATATCCTCTTCGGTCGGGCCCTGGTCGAAACTGCCCTTTCCGACGAGCGGATTACCGAGAATTTCGTAAGCATACCGGGCAACCTGACCGACCGGAACCGGTTTGACGGTATTGCCGGTTTTCCGAATGATACCATCGATAATCTGTAATTCTTCCGGGTCAGATGACATCAATACTGATGCAGAATCCAGCAATTGCTGCTTCAGGTCGGCGGCGGCCGTTTTTACCGCGTTACCCGCTACGAAGGTCGTGGCGCTGCCGGTGAAGTAGAAACTGGGAGTAATGTCACTATTGACCGGTGTCAGGTAAATATCCCTTATCGGAATACCCAGCTCTTCAGCAACTATCTGGGTGATAACGGTGTTGGCGCCTTCGCCAACTTCATGGGAACCGACAGTAACATGGACCTGGCCGGTCGGGTTCATTTCTATTATCGCCGAACAGAGGTTAGACATACTCGAGACACTGATGCCGCCGCCCCAGTGAATACAGGCAGCAAGGCCGATGCCCCGGTTTTTCCCCTTGCCCCGTTTGTTCTTCCAGTCGATAGCCTCGGCGGCTTTTTCGATACACTCCGACAATCCACAGCTTGAAATCTTCCAGCCGTTGGGTGTTTCATCTCCCGGCTGTATGGCATTGTTCAGTCTGAATTCGACAGCATCAATAGCCATTTTTTTTGCCATGATATCCATCTGCGATTCGATAGCGAAGGTCGCCTGGGGGTTGCCGAAACCCCGGAAAGCTCCTCCATAGGGCTTGTTGGTGTAAACAAGGTAGCCGTTGATTCTTGTATTCGGCACATTGTAATGGGCGCACAGTACCGTGCAGCATTTATAAAGCGCCGTGACTCCCTGGCTGTTATAGGCGCCGTTATCGAGGATTGCATCGGCTTCCCGGGCGATTATCCGGCCGTCCTTGATACCGGTCCTGATTCTGATGACGGAAGGGTGCCGGGTGCGGCTGTTGATGAATTCTTCATCGCGGCTGAGGTACAGTTTTACCGGCCTTCCGGTCTTTTTCGCCAGGTGGGCGGCGATTGGCTCCAGAGAGTGCATTGCCATCTTGGAGCCGAACGAACCGCCGACCCCGGTCTGGTGAATCGTCACGTCGCCGAAGGGTATGTCCATAATCCGGCTCATTTCGCGCCGTAATCCTGAAGCGAGCTGGGTGGTCGACCATATGGACAACCGGCCGTTCTTTTCCCAGCGGGCGACACAGCCGTGAGTCTCCATACAGCAGGGGGCGATGTGCGAGGTTCTGAACACATCTTCGAAAATATGGTCGGCTTCGGCAAAGGCTCTATCGACATCCCCGAACCCGTATTTCAGTTCCACGGAAATATTGCTTTCATGCGCTTCATGTATCAGCGGAGACGAAGCATTCATTGCTTTTTCCACATCGAGAACCGGTTCGAGCGGTTCGTATTCGACGGCTATCAGTTCGAGGGCTTTTTCGGCGGTTTCCAGGTCGACCGCCGCCACTGCCGCCACATCATCGCCGATAAACCGCACTTTATCCCGCTCCAGGGGCAGTTTATCTTCCAGTCCCGGCAGCAGGTTGGCATTGGTGCACATCCGGTTATCCGGGATATCGTTACCGGTGATGACAGCCATGACCCCGGACAGTTGTTCGGCTTTGCTGGTATCGATTCGTTTAATGCGGGCATGGGCATGAGGGCTTCCCAGAATAACCGCGTACAGCATGCCCGGCAGATTGATATCAGCCAGGTACTGCAATTCACCGGTCGCTTTTTCGATACCGTCGACACGGGGAATACTTTTCCCAACGTATGATAACTGGTCTTTTATGTTTAGTTGTTCCCGTACTCTAGTCTGCATTTGCTACCGCCTCGATTGCGTCGATTATTTTGACATACCCGGTACAACGGCAGATATTGCCGTTAATACCATGTTTTATTTCTTCTCTGGTGGGGTGGGGGTTTTTATCGAGAAGGGCTTTCGCGGTCATTATCATGCCGGGGGTGCAGAAACCGCATTGTATCGCGCCTTTCTCGACGAACGATTCCTGCAGAGGGTGCAGTTTGCCGTTTACGGTCAAACCTTCAATGGTGGTAATCTCTTTACCTTCGGCTTCGACTGCCAGCGTCATGCAGGAAAGAATTGAATTTCCGTCCATGATGACCGTGCAGGCGCCGCATTCGCCCTTTCCGCAACCTTCCTTGACGCCGGTCAGCCCGAGATTGTCCCGTAACATGTTCAACAGGGTCTGGTTGGTTTTCACCAGGATGGTTCGGTCAATGCCGTTCACTTTACAATTGATAATTTTCTGATTTTGTTCCATTTATCTCACCCCGCAGTCTTCAAGCGATTCCCTGATAAGTCTGCTGATAAGCACGTTACCGGCTTTGTACCGGTAGGCGGCCGTGGAGCGAATATCGTCGATAGGTTTGATATCTTCGGTGACTTTTTCCGCGGCTTTTTCTATAAGTTCGTCGGTAACCGTCCGGCCTTCGAGCGTCTGCTCGACGTTTTTCGCCCGTACCGGAGTTGCTCCGACCGCACCGAGAACTACTCTGATGTGTTCGCACGTTCCACCGTTCATTCTCAGTACCACTGCGCAGTTTACCTTGGAGAGGTCCTCGGAAACGCGGCTGATTTTTCCGAAAGCGGTACCATAGGTGCCTTTTACGGCAGGGATGTTTATTCCGATGAGGATTTCCTTGTCGAGGACATTCCTGCCGGGGCCGGTAAAGAACTCGCCTATCGGAACGGTTCGTTCACCTTTATTACCGGCGATAACAGCCAGGGCATCGAAGGCAATCAACGCCGGCGGCGTATCGGCTGACGGCGAACTGCGGCAGATATTGCCGCCGATAGTCGCCTTGTTTCTCACCTGGGGAGAACCGAGCACTTCGGCGGCTTTCGCGAGCGAAGGGTACTTGTCGGTGATTATCGCGGAGTCAACGATTTCTGATATCGTCGTCAGCGCTCCGATGTGCAAACCGGTGTTTTCATTCCAGGTAATCCCTCGCAATCCAGGGATTTTTTTGATGTCGATAACGTTATCGACCGAAATGATTCTATCTCTCAGCATTACCATGATATCGGTACCGCCGGCGAATATTCTGGCTTTATCCTGATATTCATTCAGAAGAGAAACGGCTTCCTCGACGGTACCGGGGGTATGATACACGAAAGGTTTGAGCGTTTTCATATACCGTCTCCTGTTAAATAGTAAGTTAATTAATGTTCATTAAC
>CAZOGR010000112.1:0-5245 GCA_964579355.1 uncultured Dehalococcoidales bacterium
AGTTTCACCAGTCCGTAAGTCATCAAAGCCCCGGGGCACCAGTGGTCTTCTTTCAGCATGGCAAGGGTGTCGTGGTTCCTCCGTGACAGGGCGAATGCCTGGCACTGGGCAAGGTGGTAGCCGCGGTCCCGCTTCGGCCTGACGGCTCCTTCAGGGATATCATCTTCCTTCTCCAGCATTTTAACGGCCAGTGGCGATGTCTTGAGTTTCAGGGTCCTCTCCAGGTACTCGGCATGATTGTATAAATCGGTCACCATAACTTTTCTCCTCTCAGGTTAAATTTCCTGGACGCGAACAAGGTTCGTTTTACCGGGCATTCTTAACGGAATACCGGCAGTAATCACAATATTATCACCTTTTTCCGCGACACCGGTTTGCAGAGCGACTTCTTTCGATATCTCGAAAACCTTCTCCAGTTCGCCTGGTTCGCTCCGATACACCGGTATAACACCCCAGGGCAGGGACAGCCTGCGGACCACTTTTTCATTGTGGGTAACAGCGATAATCGGCTGGTTCGGCCGGTATTTCGAAACCCTGAGGGCGGTTGTACCGCCGGAAGTAAAGGTAAGAATGGCTTTGGCATTTATCTGGTGGGCTATCTGGCAGGAAGCCCGGGCGGTCGCATCGTTGACTTCGGGCAGGTAACCGCCGGTAAAGCGCTCCAGGGTCACCGCATACTGGAGGGCAGTTTCCGCCTCGGTGGCAATTCGTTTCATCATCGCCACTGCTTCGACCGGATACTTGCCAATAGCCGATTCCTCAGAAAGCATGATGGCATCGGTGCCATCGAGAATGGCATTCGTCACATCGGTCGCTTCGGCACGGGTCGGCATGGGGTTCCTCACCATCGATTCCAGCATCTGAGTAGCGGTAATAACCGGTTTTCCACGGAAATTCGATTCCCGAATCAGTCTTTTCTGGGCCAGCGGCACCTTTTCAATGCTGATTTCAAGAGCCAGGTCGCCCCGGGCAACCATGATACCATCACAGACATCGAGTATTTTTTCGCAGTGTTCGAGGGCGGAGGACTGTTCGATTTTAACTACCAGGGGCATATCCGGGTCTATCGTATCCAGTAATGCTCGAACCTCTTCCACCTGTCTGGCCGAGGTAATAAACGAGAGAGCGATAAAGTCCACTTCATGCCGGCAGGCGAATTCAATCTGGCTTCTGAATACTTCTTCAATTGTTCCCTGTTTTCTTTTATACCCCGGTAAATCCAGCATGACGCCAACATTCAGACCTGTTTTCTCACCGGCAATACGAACATTTTTTATCGTCGCGGCGTGTTCTTCGTCGGTGCCATAGGACAGATTAAGGCGGGCGATATTCATTCCCGCTTTTACCATTTCTTCTATCGTTTCGAGCGAACTGCTCGCCGGGCCGAGGGTACAGACTATTTTCGTATGCATCTCTTTTTTTAACCTTCTATTATTTTCCTCACCTATTATAAAACAAACTCACTGCCTGTCTGTTAATATCTCGTAAAATTTACTCTTTCCGACGGACTTCTCCTCATATATTCGAACGAAACAAAAAGGGAGAGAAACTTAACTTTTTCTCTCCCTTCATGATATCCTCGGGAATCTTTATTTTTTCGTAGTGACAATATGCTCGCAAAAGCTGTCACCGGCGGGAATCGATTTACCGATGATATAGGTCAGTTCCGGGTTCAGCCCTTCCACGACGGTCCTCTCCATGGTGGTGTGAGCCAGGCACATTCTCGGGTCCTTGAAGTGCAGCGGGCATTCGTCGACTTTGATGACTATCCGTTCCGGCGTCTCGGTAACAAGGTGAATCCTGTCGCCGGTACGGGCGACGGTAGTAAATATCCTCATCAGGTAGGAAGCGACCGATTCGATATCGTTATTCTTCAGGGCTTTCTTTGCCCTGGGAACAATCGTTAAACCATACTGCCGGCTCATATCCGAAATGAGCGCCAGCCCCTCATCGCCGAATTTATTGTAAAGGTAGTCGTAATAGCTGGTGATGCGCGCGTAAAGGCCCTTTACGGCGCTGTTGTATACCTGTTCCAGTGACCTGTCATCTTTCAGCATATTTTTTACTCCAACTCCCGAAAAGTGTTTTATTAGGCGGTAGCTTTACTGATTGATTCGCCAATCGACCCTATTATGTCAAGCTCATAATTTTCGATGCTGCCGGCATCGATAAGTTTGGCGAGGGTCGGGTCAATCGGAATCTGACCGATGAGCGGAGCATTGGCGGCTTTCGCCATATCGTCCGCCTTGCTTTTACCGAACAACTCGATTTTTTTATCGATTTCTTCGACATACAGGTAACTCATGTTCTCGATGACACCGAGAATCGGTTTCTGCATCTGCTGGGCCATTCTGACCGCTTTCTTGACAATCATGGCGGTCAGGTCCTGAGGCGTGAAAACGACGATGATACCGGATACAGGTAATGTCTGCATGACCGTCAGCGGGGCGTCAGCCGTTCCCGGCGGAAGATCGACAATAAGGTAGTCCAGTTCTCCCCAGTCGACTTCCTCCCAGAACTGGGTAATCGCCCTGGCGATGAGCGGGCCTCTCCAGATAACCGCATCGTCTTCGTTCGGCAACAGCAGGTTAATCGACATTATTTTGATACCGGTTTTCGAGGTAACCGGAATTATCTTGTTCTCCGAACTGCCGGGTTTATCGGTGATACCGAACATCTTCGGCACGCTGGGACCGGTGATATCGGCATCGAGAATGCCGACGCGGAATCCTTTCCTTTGCAGGGCAACCGCCGTCAGTCCGGCGACGAGCGATTTCCCGACTCCCCCCTTGCCGCTCATAATGGCGATTACGTTACCTATCTGATTACCACTGTCCGGTTTACCTTCAACGTATTCCACTGATATCTGTGCTTCCTTATCTTTATTTTTTACGACACTTATCGATTTGTTCTTCAGAAATTCTTTCGTCATCTCACTTAAATCCGAAGCGAAAAGAGTTACTTTAACGTTGTTTCCGGAGATATCAATCGTATTAACAAGATTGAGTTGAATAATACTCTTCGATACATCGGGAACAATCACTTCATCGAGACACGCTGTTATTTGTTGTTCAGTTAACACGAACTATCTCCTTATACAACTTCAAGTCTTGATTATTCTTTCGTTATCAAACGACTGTAATATGATGATGACGTATAGAGAGCCGCCAGTGGATTGTGCCCGGTAACCCGGTCTTTAACGGCAATCACTGTCACCGGTACGCGGCAATATTTCAGGAACAGGGTATCATGGCCGATACATAACCCGAGCATGATTGCCAAATCGACATTTTGGGCGTTGAGCATTTCCGCCTGGGTGATGGGGTTGCACATCGATTCATAGGCACCCGGTCCGGCAATTTTTTCTTCGGGTTTTATGCCGATCGATTCTTTGGGTTCGGCGCCGACCTTGCAGCAGACGGATACAACCTCGAATCCCTTGTTTTCAAGTATCGTTGTCAGTACCCCGGCTTCGTAAGCCAGCCCTCCGCAAAAGGCCAGGCCGAGTTTTTGAAAGTTGTTCTTCCGGGCAAACTGAATGAGCTCAAGGATGCGGGGATTCTTCGTTCGAAGGCCGTCTTCGACGTGCTCGTAGCACTCGAATTCCTGGAGTGAGGCCAGTCGGGCGAATTCTTTTACTTCGGGTTTCTGATACTCATCCCGGGCTTTGTCGATTACTTCCGGGTAGAGTTTCATGGGACAGAATTCAGGGGCTTGTCCGGTATCCGGTGTTTCTCCCGCAGCAATCCTCGGACTGCAGGCTTTTTTTACGCAACGGGAGCATAACGTTCCTTTTTTCTCTGCCAATTATCCTTACCGTCTCAATCTTTCGTACAATTTACTCGACTTCGAGTTCGTATTTGGCAACATCGCCGTCGATGTACAAGCGCACGTTAACCTTTTTCCCATCGGACATAAGGCGTTCCGATTCATCGATAAGCCGTTGCGATTCCGGTGATTTCAAAAACGTCAGCAATGCCTGGAACTTTTTCTCGGCCTCTTCGTCATTCTCATCGTCACTGCCAAGCAGCGACATGAGGCAGCTATTCATCTCGTGTTCGGCCTGGCACCGGACGCACCTTCCGGTTTGGTCACAGGTGGAATATTTCGGTTCGATACTGTATGTTTCCATTTACTCATGCACCTTGTTTTAGTTCATCATGACACATACATCATGGAGTACGGTCATTCCGTTATCGTTACAGTACTGAATGGCCGCTTCACTCTCGGCTCCCGGTTGAAGCCATATCCGGGTAAGGCCGAGTGTCTTGCATTCTTTCAGGATTTCCTCGGTCACCGGAGGCGGTACCACGAAATCGACGACATCGACCTCGACCGGAATTTCCGATAACGAATGATACAC
Organism: uncultured Dehalococcoidales bacterium; assembly: GCA_964579355.1. GTDB lineage: Bacteria > Chloroflexota > Dehalococcoidia > Dehalococcoidales > UBA2162 > MGML01. The sequence goes on from CAZOGR010000112.1 coordinate 4,364, forward strand.
TTTCGTCTCTTCGATTTTGTCCAGCTTCGGGTTTACCGGGTACACTTCGTAACCCCTGCCCTTTAAATTCCTGAAAATCCTGTTGCCGTTTTTTTCAGGATTATCGGTAGCGCCGACGACAGCGAAACGTTTCTTCCCCATGAATTCTTTAATCGTATCCTGCATAACGTCCTCCTGAAGACTCTGTTACGGAGAAAATAGACGTACCCTCATTATACAATATTCTCCACCTGTTCCGATAAACTATAAACGAATCGATACCGTTTATTCAACCCGGCAGCGGCGGAGGTTATTTCCCGGCGTTGTGGTGGTTCGAAACGTTCGGCCCGGCATCCTCTTTCATCTCACCCTTCGCATACGCTTTCACCGCGTCCTTTATCTTTCCTGACACACCGGTAACCACTTTTATACCGGCGGCATTCAACACGCTGAAGGCATTGGGACCGCAATTACCGGTAAGTACTGCTTCGACACCCCGTTTCGCCATTTCCTGACCGGCAGCGGCACCGGCACCGCCCGAGGCCATTACCGAAGTATTGTCCAGAGTTTCGAATTCCATCGTTTCCGAATCGACGATGACAAAATATTTACAGCGTCCGAACCGCTGGTCGATTTCCGATTCAATATTCTTTTCCGATGCCGATACTGCGATTTTCATTGTTTCCTCCCTTATCAGTCTTTTTTCATGGTCAGGAGCCGTATACCTTTAATCTGCCGGAAGGTCGCTCCCTGGCTGACGCAATCCAGTACCCGGTCCGGCTCGACTACCAGGGTTCCCGATACGGCATCAATGCCATAATCGAACAGTACCGGCGAAAGAGGAGTGGTTCCTCCAAGCATGACGACATAGGCGTCTTTTCGGCAAAGCGAGGCTATCCGGTC
>CAZOGR010000113.1:0-5241 GCA_964579355.1 uncultured Dehalococcoidales bacterium
CAAGGGCGAGCGGACGACTACCCGGAAGATAGTTAATCGAAACGTTTTTATCGACCCCTTTTTCAATCATCCGGCGTTTTATCGATTCATCGAAAATACTGAAGGAATACCCTTCAGGGAAACGCGCGTTAGCGTTCCCGACGAAGGTATCGTAAAAGCCGATACTCTCATCGCAGAAGCGTTCGCCGGCGGGACTGACCCACAGGTCAGGCTGTGTGGCGGCGAATTCGATCTGGCAGCCCATCGCAAAATCCGGCCCGACCGGCCCGACCCGATAGAGTTCGAGGGTTTTGATACCTTCTTCGGCGGCTCCCAGTTCGAAAGCCATACGGATACCGTCACCGGTTTTTTCGGTATTGCCGACAACTGCCAGGTTAACGCCGAGGTCGAACCCGGTGTATTTCTTAATCCATTCCTTATTGTTGGCATACCCACCGCTGGCAATAATGACCGCTTTTGCCCTGACCGGCGTTTCTTCGCCGTCACGGTCAATGATAACGCCGGTAATCCGGTCGTTCGATTTGATGATTCGTTTTACCGGAGCAGAGGAGAACAGCCGGATTCCCTGCTGTTTCGCCCGGGTAACAAGCATTTTGATTACCGCTTCGCCTTTTCCCCGGATAACGTGGTAGGTACGGGGAGACTCCGGCATGTTGATAGTAGCATCGGTAAACTCAACTCCCTGCTGCTGAAGCCAGGAGACGGTTTTCGATGATTCGCTGATTATAGCTTTCACCAGCCGGGGATTGGCTTTCCAGTGCGTCGCTTCCATAACACTTTTAAATGCCTGGTCGCAGGTTACCGTGATGTACCTCTGCCGTTGCATAGCCGATTCGACAGCAAAGGTCCCTTCGAAAAAGTTCGAGGTGCCCCCGAAGGAACGCTGTTTCTCGAAAACAATTACCCTGGCTCCGTTTTCAGCGGCGGTCAGTGCCGCCACCAGTCCGGTCGCCCCGGAACCGATAACGACAACATCGGTTTCAGCCGGAAACTGTTCCATGAGTCTCTCCTTGTCAGACGTTTTCCGTTCAATAGTTCGCCCAGAACTTAACCGGGGTGATGTTCAAGCGGATATCGCACCGCAGGCATCGTTCCGATTCAATGACAGCCGCTTCTTCGCCGATGTCAGTTATCACCGGACAGAAACTTTGCAGGCGTTCTTCCGCCGGAACATGAGGTGTATCAATTCTCGGTAAGCATGGAAAACCGTCCTTTTTCCCCAACCGGTTCTCCAGATTCAGCGAAGGCGCCCGTTGTTTATCGATTTCACCGCTGCCTCCCAGGTAACGGTCAATCGCCGAGGCTGATTTCCGCCCTTCGGCTATCGCATGGATAACCGAAGACGTGCCGTTCACGGCGTCGCCGGCGGCGAATACCCCGTCGCGGCTGGCGGACAGGGTAAACGGGTCAAGTGCAATGAGTTGTTTCTCCGTTAAAGCGATTCCGAAGCCTTCGGGAATCTCCGGTTTTTGCCCGATGGCGAAAATAACGGTTTCGGCTTCGAGAACGTGGCGGGAACCTTCCCTGAGTTCTATCTGCGGGTTTTTATCCTCATCGAAGGTAACGGACTCGACATCGAGGCATTCCACTCCCGTGACAGCTCCATTTTCGATGAGGACAGCAGCAAAGGTGCGAGACGGATACATGATTATCCCTTCTTCTTCGGCCTGAATTACCTCTTCTTCGGCTGCGGGCAGAGTATCCCTCGATTCAAGGCAGGCAAGGCTTACTTCTCCAGCTCCCAACCTCCGGGCAACCCGGGCGCAGTCGAACGCAACACTGCCTCCACCCAGTACCAGTACCTTTTCACCGAGAGCAACTTGGTCTTTCCGGTTGGCGGCCCTCAGAAATTCGGTACCGACAAATACGTTTTCATTGTCGGCTCCGGGAATGTGCAGTTTCAATCCCCGGTGGGTACCGGTGGCGATGAGAACAGCTTCGAAGCCGCTATCGAGTAAGGTGTCGATTGACTCGACTCTCGTACCGGTTGTAATTTCAACGCCGCTTTTCTCGATATCGGATATCTCCTGGTCGAGAACCTCTCGCGGCAGCCGGTATGCCGGTATGCCGAAGCGAAGCATGCCACCGGCTTCGGGCAGGGATTCAAACACTGTCACCCTGTGCCCCAACTCATTCAGGTAACAGGCTGCTGTCAGACCTGCAGGACCGGAACCGATAACCGATACCATTTTACCGGTTGGAGGAGCGGATGGACGGTAGCCATTATCACTGCTGTTACCGGCAGTGGCGGCAAATCGTTTCAGTTCCCGAATGGCAATCGGCTCATTAACGAAACCTCGGCGACAGGCAGCTTCGCAGGGATGCGTGCAAACATAACCGAGTACCTCTGGAAACGGGACTTTCTCCCTGATTACCTCAAGGGCAGCCGAGTAATTCTTTTCCCGGATGAAGGAAATATACCGGGGGACATCGATTTCCGCGGGACAGGTAAAACGGCAGGGAACGAGGGCCTTTTTCCGGGTTTTCCCCTCGGTCAGTTCTGTTTTGTCCATGATAGCCCCCGAAGGGCAGACTTCGGCGCAGGCGCCGCAAAAACGGCAGCCCGATTCGGCAAGGGACAGGCCGTCTGCCGTGCCGACATAGCGACCCCTGATAGATTCCTTTATCTCGAGAATACCGACACCCCGCAGGTCGCGGCAAGCCCGGACGCAACGACTGCAAAGGACACATTTATTGGCGTCGAAGATGAATAACGGATTCGAGGTATCGACCGCGAACAGCCTCGGGTGATAGTCAATTTCCAAATCGTCGGAAGAAAAATACTGCTTCAGGGACTGGAGTTCGCAGTTGCCGTATTTTACGCAGGTACCGCAGTCCTGGGGATGGCCGGAAAGTATCTTTTTCATCGCCTCCCGGCGACTTTCGGCAATCTTTTCGGTATTGGTTCTCACCACCATTCTATCGGTTGCCGGAGTCGTACAGGCGGTCGGCAACCCCTCCATACCCTCGATTTCAACAACACATAATCTACAGTCGTCGACGGAAGGAAGGTCGGGGTGATAACAGAGATGCGGGATGTATATTCCGGCATCGAGAGCCGCTTCAAGAACGCTTTTTCCTTCAGCGGTAACGACAGCCTGTCCGTTCATTTCAAGTATCGGCATGCAATGAGAATCCTTCTCCTTTTATTTGTCGAGTTCTTTATAAAAGTCGTGCTTTCTGTGAGCCGCGTCTTTTATCCCCTGGTCCCGGCGCTGCTTGAAGAAGTTAAACTCATCCTGTTCGAAGGTAATGTTTGTCTGGAGGCTGTGCATGATATAGGAATGGGTCAAGCCGCGGGTGATGCCCATCATGTCGTATAACGCATGGCGGGATACCTTGCCAAGGGCAATGCCGTCACGGGGGTACTTGGCCAGCCCTTCCGCCAGTTCGTTAACTTCCTGTTCCAGCTTATCGGCGGGCACCGCCCGATTGACGAGACCAATGCCGGCTGCTTCTTTTCCGTCAATCATCTTGCCGGTCAGGCAAAGCTCCATCGCCCTGGTATAGCCACAGCGAAGTATCATCATCGGGGTGATGGTCGCGCCTGCCAGCCCGAGCCGTTCCTCGACGTGGCCCAGCTTGCAATCCTCGGAAACAATGAGCAGGTCGCTGTTCATGAAGAAGTTGAGGCTGGCTCCCAGCAGGTAGCCATGCGCCTGGGTGATGGTGATTTTCTGGCAGAGGAGCAGTTCCTGGCATTCGTTGAAAAAGGTTCGCATATCGAAATGGAGGCGGGTTCGCATGCTCGGCCTCTTCGACTTTTCGCCTGTTTTCGGCACTTCCCAGTTATAGACAAAACCCACCTGGCTTAAATCCGCCCCGGCGGAAAAGGCACGGCCGGCTCCCTTGAAAATCACCACTTTCACTTCGTCATCGTTATTAATTTCCCGGACAACCGCCGATAAATCAGCGTTCAGTTCCGGGCACATGGCGTTCAACCTGTCGGGGTGATTGAGCGTCACACGGGCGATATACTTGTCTTTTTCATAGAGGATATGTTCGTAACTCATGGTGGTTTTCTTCCTTCTTTGTAATATTCCTTCAACCGAGCACCCTGACTATTTCAGCGACATCGTCCAGCCCTGCCAGATTTCTAATCATGTCGATAGCCTGTTCGGTTTTTTCTCCCGAGAGAGGGTTGACCGAAAGCGGAGCGCACTGGCGCAGTTTGTCGGCGCAATCCTCGAAACTCATCGGGTTTTCCACGCTCCCAAGGCAGTGTTCCACTTCTTCGGTGTATTCGGTACCGTTCTTCAGGATAATCGTGACCCTGCCCGGACCGACACCGTGCCGGTTGTACGAGGCATCCAGTTCCGGGTTGACTTTCCGGGCGGTTTTGATATAGTCCTCCCGCTGTATGGCTTCTTCCGTAAAATCATCAGGGGTCACTCTCCCGCTAACCAGAGCGACAGAAATTTCCCACGGCAGACTGAACTGGGCGTCAACCGGATTCCTCGGCATCTGTTTTACCTCGAGCGGGAGAGATATCTCCATCGCCGAACGGCCGCCAAAAGCGATAATGCGTTCAATCTTGCCCGGTTCCAGCCGGTATTTTTTCTTCAACGACAGAACGGCGTTAATATGGGGATGGCCGAACCCGCAGCAGGGATATGGTTTATCGCCGATATTGACACCTTCGAACCGAGTACCAAGTTCCGAGAGTAATATTTCCCGTGAATAGTCGCCGCCGTGATACTGATTAAAAAATCCGTATTTACCTTCGAGGACATTATGAGCGCCGGTAATGCCTTTCGCCGCCATCAGGGCGGAAACGATACCGGCTCTCGCCGCCAGTCCCGGCCCCATCCGTTTCGTCAGGGCGCCGTCATCGACCGCCTGCGAATTACCCGAACACTGATGGTAGGCAATGCCGATAGCATTCAGTAGTTTCTCCGGTTCCAGTCGCAAAAGCTTGCCGGCCATTGCCGCCGCGCCGAGATAACCGAACAGCGACGTCGGGTGCCAGCCGGATTCAATCAGGCTGCCACCGGGACGGGCAGCCAGGGCCAGCCGGGCAAGAAAATCCTGTCCCAGAGCTAAAGCGGTGATGAATTCCCGGCCGCTGACGCCGGTCTTCATTTCAGCAGTCGCCAGGCAGACCGGTACGGCAACGCAACCGATGTGAACCTGGGCAGCTTGGTGGCCGTCGTCGTAGTCCAGGGCATGGGCCATTGTGCCGTTGACGAGCGCCGCATGGGGAGCCGGGCACCGGAAACCATAGCCAAACACCGTACTCTG
>CAZOGR010000114.1:0-5236 GCA_964579355.1 uncultured Dehalococcoidales bacterium
AAATAAGTATTCATTATTTTACAGGAGGTATGTATGAGCGATAGTAAAAACATAACACTTACTATCAACGGAAAAAAGCAGCAGGTCTCGGTAAGCCCTGAGATGGTACTTATCGACTTGCTGCGGGACGACCTGCATCTGACAGGGACCAAACAGTCCTGCGACCGTAAAGGGCAGTGTGGCGCCTGTACGGTAATCGTCAACAACAAGGCGGTAAAATCCTGTTTGACGAAAGTGGCCAGCCTGGAAGGAGCCGAGGTGATAACGGTCGAAGGGCTTGGCACCCCTGACAATCCGCACCTCATCCAGGAAGCTTTCGTGCTTTCGGGAGCGGTCCAGTGCGGATTCTGCACCCCCGGCATGATAATGGCAACCAAAGCTCTGCTCGACCAGAACAATAATCCGACGGATGCCGACATTAAAAAAGCCCTTGCCAGGAATCTGTGCCGCTGCACCGGTTACACCAAGATTTTCGATGCCATTCACATGGCTGCCGGCTTTATCCGGGGCGAAAATTCTCCGGAAAAAATAAAAGCAGCGATTGATTCGAAAGCTCTGGGCGTTTCGCATCCGAGGCCGTCAGCAATGCTGAAAGCGACCGGACAGGCAAAATTCGGCGCTGATTACTATATCGAGGGCGCTCTTGAGATGGCCTGCGTTCACAGCACCGAGCATCATGCCAAGATTGTCTCCGTCGACACGTCGGTAGCCGCCAGGATGCCGGGTGTTGTCGGTGTCATGACCGCCAAAGACGTTCCCGGAACCAATCGTATCCGTCTTATGGTCCCGGACGAGCCGGTTCTCTGCGACGATACCGTGAGAAAATATGGCGACCCGATTGCCATCGTTGCCGCCGAAACACGGGCACAGGCTCGCGCCGCCGCCGCCGCGGTTAAAGTTACCTACGAACCCCTTCCGGTAATGAGAACTTCCCGTGAAGTTCTCGCCGAAGGCGCTTACCAGATTCATTCCCACGGGCCGAACCTGATTATGCCGATGGCTCTCAAGAAAGGCGATGCCGCCAAAGCTCTCGCTGAATCGTACGCGGTCGTCGAAGGCAATTTCACCACCCAGATGAATCACCAAGCTCCGCTGGAGCCGGAAGTCACGATTGCCGACTGGAATGGCGATGAGCTCATTATCATCGGCCGCAGCATCAATATCCATGCTGCCAAAGGTCAGCTCGTGGAATCACTCGGTTACGATAAAATCCGCTACCAGGAACCGTATGTCGGCGGTCAGTTCGGCATCAAGGCGACCCTGAGCAGCGAAGCTGTTGTCGGCGCCGCCGCGCTCTACTTCAAGCGCCCTGTCCGCTACGTTCCGAACATCGACGAAGCGATGTGGATGAGCTCGAAACGCCATCCCTTCGATATGGATATCAAGCTGGCTGTCGATGAAAAAGGGATGATTACCGCCTATGACTTCAAGGCACTGGTCAACACCGGCGCCTATGCGACGGTAGGTTTTATTCCGCTCTCCCGGGCGCTTCACATGCTCTCCAGTTCCTACAACATGCCGAGCATCGATGCTCTCGGGAAAGTGACCTATTCGAACGACGGTTCCGGTGGCGCCGCCAGGGGTGCCGGACCTCCCCAGGCCTGTTTCGCTCTTGAATCGGCTGTCGATATGATGGCTGAAAAACTGAATATGGACCCGCTCGAATTCCGCCGCATCAACTCCCTGAAACCAGGTCAGGGCAAATCGACCGGCATGGTTGTCACGCAGTGGAATTTCACCGATATGTGCGACCTTATCAAGCCCCACTATGACAGGGCGAGAAAGGAAGCTGAAGAGTTCAATAAGAAAGCAACCGGCGCAATCAGGCGCGGTGTCGGTATTGCCGCCAATTCGTTCGGTATCGGCGACCCGGGAGATAAAGGGGACCTGGCCGTCGAAATGAACCCGGATGACAGCGTTACGATTTACGCAGCGATTGCCGATCCGGGCGAAGGTAATGATGCCATGCTGACCCAGTTGGCCGCTCACGTCCTCGATATCCCCATGAGCAAGGTCAATCTCTACACCAGGGATACGGCCAAGACCGTCGGTATGGGTCCGGCTGCAGGCAGCCGCATGACCTACATCGGCGGCGGCGCGCTGGTCGATGCTGCCCAGAAGATGAGAGCCGCCATGGATGAAGCCGGCACCAAGACATATAAAGGCTTGAAAGCTGCCGGGAAAGACACCCGTTACCAGGGTATTTATGTGTCTCCGGGCGAAGGGCGCGGCGATCCTCAGACAGGCCAGGGACCTTCGTTCACGACCGATGTCCACAATATCCAGATGGCTGAAATCGAAGTCAACATCGAAACCGGCGCAACGAAAGTCCTTAAAATGACGACAGCCGTCGATGCCGGCCCGGTTATCAACCCTCAGGCGTTCACCGGTCAGCTCGAAGGCGGTATGGACCAGGGTGTCGGTTATGCCCTCCGTGAAGAATATGACGGTGGAAAGACCAAAGACTGGATTACCTTCAAGTTCCCCACCATCAACGATAGTTTCCCCACGGAAATCATGGTCAAGGAGACTATTCGTAAACCGGGTACGCTCGGTAGAACCGGCATTGGCGAAATGACGATGGTTTCAACTGCTCCGGCAGTAACCAACGCTATCTACAATGCCTGCGGCGCGAGAATCTATCACCTGCCGGCAACTCCTGAAAAAGTTAAGGCAGCGATGGCCGCAAAATAAACCGGAACTGATAAACCACACGGTTTTGCCTCTCCGCCGTTGTTCGGCGGAGAGGCTTTTTGTTTGACTTCATACTGTCTGAATGATATATTGGCTAAGATAAATACAGTATATTAACAGATGAAATTCTCTGATTTGCAGCTCCTTATCGTCAACGAATGGAATGCAAACGGTGTCCCCGATACAACCGGGGGCCGAGGGTCCGGGTGGAAACGCCTGCGCCTCCCAGTTCGGAAAGGAGAAAGAACGATACGCACCATGGTTGAGCGCCTCCTTCCGGGCGCTTTTTTTATGGTTCGCTCAACGTCCTGTCCGCTTCACAACGACATCCGGGAGATTGGAGACAAATGACTCGAATAGTACGAATGCTGCTGAGTACCCTGGTTTTCATCGTCATGGTTGCCGGTCTGATACCTGCGGCAACCGCCGGTGCCGCCGCCTCGACGTCAATCACGATAACGAAGTATGCCGCCGATGGCACGACCATACTCGAGCAGGTGGAAAGAGACTATACATGGATGGAAACCAACCTTGCCGTGTACGGCAACGGAGTTACCCGTTACTACCATCAGGGGCCGACCTTCGACCCCGATAATCTGTGGGACCCCGGCAGGACGGTAAACGTGGATAACCGCGATATGGGAACGCCGAAAGGTACCGATATCCGGGATTTGTTGAATCTTGCCGGCACTATTCCATCCGGTTCCGAGATAGAAATAAAAGCTAACGATGATTATGCGAAACGGTTTGCTTTCGATGATTTGAAGGCCATGTCCGGCATCAGGCCGGTTATCGCCTGGTTTAACGCCGATTACGGCGGCTATGTACCGGCCTACGATACCGGCATGCGTTTACTGTTCCTGAATTCGGAAACGAATTCCGAAGGCAAGTTCGTCTACGGCAACCAGGATATGAAAGAAACCCTCGGAGAAGACTACTGGCACTTTTTCAACCAGGGAGGCATCGCTTATCCGACCAGTGGCGGGCTTTCGGTTCAGAGTATTGACCGGATTAATATCTACACTGCGGCAGATTCAGGTTCAGGTATCGATATCCTTTTCGAAGGAACCGTCTCTCTGACTCCCGGCGAGACATTCGAGGTAACCGCTTACAACTCGGATGCATCCTATACCGTCGATAAGGCTACTCCCCTCGGCGCTCTCCAGGCAGCGGCGACATCGGCCGGATTTACCTACGATGTGACCGACCGCCGCTACCAGTACGACCAGGTGCTTCTGCTGGACAGCATCGGCACGTACCTTCGCAACGAACCCGGACGGTGGCTTGCCTATGTCAACTCGGTGTACAAAGACGGCTACGAAGACCCGGCAGATGGTCTCAATATCATGTCGCTCAGCGAAGGCGACCGGGTTGAATTCTACTACACCACTGAATTCTCGAATCCGGCCGACCTCGATACCGTCAAAGCTGCGGCAACCGCCGCAGTAAAAACCGTCGCTTCGACCGGCGTGGCTCCGTCCCAGTGGACGCTGCAACTTGCCGGTGCCGATACGACCCCGGTTACCAAATCCTACTTCGAAGAGGGACTGCTCTGCTCTTCCTCGAAACACAAGGTTTCCTGGACAGACGATGACGGAAATATCTGGGCGGGCGTCCCTCTCTGGCTGCTCGTCGGGATGGTCGATGATAACCCTGACGCCGGCCCCGACCATTTTAACTTCAACGATACCCTGGCCTCCCAGGGGTATGAAATCAATGTTATCTCCGGTGACGGCTGGTCGGCGGTACTGGACAGCGCGGCGGTTGCCCGGAATAACGGATACATTGTCGCCAATACCTTCAACGGCGAAGCGCTGCCGATGCTGAACGACAGCGGGAAACCTTCCTGGCCGCTTCACCTGAAAGGTTCCGAGGTGTTCGGAGGACAGCAGGTAGGTAATATCGTCCGTATCGAACTGACAAGCCTGCCCGAGCCTTCGGAAGGATGGAAGCTGGAATTGGCGGGGGACATCGGCGATACCGTTACCCAGGCCGAGTTCGAAACCATCCTGGCCACCAGGGATTCGGCGTATTTCCGGGAATGGACCGATAGCAGCGGTGGTGTCTGGTCGGGCGTAGCGCTCCGGGTACTCCTCGGCACGATTGACGATAAAAACTCGGGCGACCTGTGGACGTTAAGCGCTGAAACGGCTGCTTCGGGCTATACGGTTGAGGTTATCGCGGCTGATGGCTTCACGAAAACTTTCGCTCTTGCGGATATCGCAGGCAGCGACGACTACATTGTTGCCAACCGCTTCAATAAACAGGCATTATCCGAATCCGAAGGCCCTTTGCGACTGGTCGGCCCCGGCGTTACCAAAGATGACGGTTCGCTGGGCGGTTCCGCGGTCAGGAATGTTGCGCGGATAGTCATCCCCGAACTGCTGACCCCCGAACCGGCGGAAGGAAGCTGGAATCTCACCCTTAAAGGGAAAATTTCTGATGTCCTGTCCCAGGCGGAACTGGAAGCAGGGCTTGCCTGCCCGGGTTCCGGCCATAACCAGCAGTGGACGGACGAAGAAGGGAATGTCTGGTCGGGCAT
>CAZOGR010000115.1:0-2651 GCA_964579355.1 uncultured Dehalococcoidales bacterium
AGGGCAGCGGCGGTTCCGGCAGCCTGTCCCATGGGGATACACTGCTGAATCCAGTTGAGGACGTTGTTAGCAGCGATATCGGAGGAGAAACAGCGCCCGGCAACGAGCAGGTTGTTTATCTTGCGGGGTACGAGCGATCGGTAGGGCAGGTAGACCCGGGGAAATCCGTCCGATACCTTGTGACCGAGGTGGGGGAGAACAGCCACGGAGTCCGGGTGAACGGTGCCGGAAAGGACATCATTCCAGGTTACCACGTATTCGCCGGTCAGTCTTCGGCTGCCGCGGGTACCGAGCTGGGAAGCGGTATCCATGAGGAAGCTGTTCTCGAAACCGGGAATGCGCTTTTTCAGAAAATCGAGGGAAAGGCGCATCGATTTCCGGACCTCGACCTCCACTTTCGTCAGGTCTTCGACGTTGAGAGCGCTGAGGCCGGGTATCCAGTTATTGCACCAGAGGACGTCGTCATGGGCGCTCCGCCAGTAGGTGTTGAAGCCTCCCATACCGGTGAGTTCATTCATGAGGGCGTCGTGTTCGGCACGCTGGTTTTCCTGGAAATCGAGGTACCTGTCAGCATTTACCCCGGCTATCCGGAAGACGAGAGCGAGGTTGGCCGAGCGGACTTTCGGGTCCATGGTGCCGTCGAACTCAGCGCCGGCGGAGGCGAAGACGTCGCCGTCGCCGGTGGTATCGATAGTTATCCGGGAGAGAATCGCCTGCCGGCCGGATTTGCTCTCGAAATAGACGCCTTTGATATCGTTACCCTCCATGACGGCCCGGCTGCCCCAGGAGTGAAGGATGAGTTTGACGCCGGCTTCTTCTATCATGTCGTTAAGGACGCACTTCAGTTTTTCGGGGTCGACGAGGGTGCCGTATCGGACAATGCCGCCGGTGGCCATCGAGCCGGTTCCGCGGCGGCGCCAGAAGTTGACGGTATCCGGTTCGGTCGAGCCGACCTCCTCATCCTTCGGGTGAACCGCTCCGCCGATGGCATCGAGCCGATCGATAAGCTCCTGGCAGATACCGGCGATGGGGCGTTCGGCGGTGCCGTCGCTCATGAAGGGAATGAGAATCACCAGACCGCCGGTGGACATGCCTCCGAGATGGCCGTAGCGTTCGATGAGGGTGGTTTTTGCTCCGGTGCGGGCTGCCGAGACGGCCGCGGCGATACCGGCAGGACCTCCCCCGACGACGAGCACCTCGGTTTCACCGAATACCCTTATTTCCCTGGCAGCTTCAAGGAATGTTTTCACTGGTTTTTTCTCCGCAGCAGTTTCATGATATCCCCGGTGACAGCATTGTATACTTTCACCTGCCCGGCAGGCAAGAAAAAGGCGTTCCCGGGTAATGAAGTTTCAGCGAAATCCCGGTATAATAGTCTCCACAACGAATTCCGGAATGTCGACAATTCAGAGGTGAGAAATGTATCTGAACGATGACGAAAAAAGGGTCCTGGAAGGCGAACGGGGCGAGATTGCCCGGCGGTGCATGAAATTCCTGGTAGATTACGGCGAGGCGGCGGGAGCCGGACGACTCATCGACCTCGACGGCACGGTGGACATGCATCCGGTAACCGGCTGGGTCGGTTCGTATGAAGTTACCCTCGATGAAGTCGCTGAACTGGCGGCGAAGGGAGAACGGTTCAAAGTACCGACCTTTTCCGATAAAGCCACCTCGCCGGGATTTGTCCTCGACGGATGGGAAACGTGCGGTGTGCTGCCGAGCTGCGACCCGGAGTTTCACGGGAAGTGCCTGGCCGACTTGCAGCCGTTTATCGACATGGGAATGATTCCGTCATTCTCCTGCAATCACTACCTGACAAGTTCATTCTGGCCGTCGATCGGGCAGCATTGCGCCTGGGTGGAGAGTTCGGCGATTCCCTGGGTGAATGCGGTACTGGGAGCACGGAGTAACTTCGACGGCTGTTTCCACACCGCTTATCTCGGCAAGGTGCCGGAGTACGACATGCATATCACAGAAAACCGGGCGGCGACGGTACTGGTGAAGTGCGAAGCTGAATTGACGAGAGACATGGATTACGACCTGTTCGGCTGGGCGGTGGGGGAGATGCTGGGGCTGAAGGTTCCGGCGCTGACGGGAATCGGCAGGCCGACGACCAATCAACTGGTGAAAATGAATTCCGCCCTCAATACCGCCGGCCAGGTGAGGATGTACCACATTCCGGGTATGACGCCGGAAGCGCCGACACTGGAGGCGGCTCTTCAGGGGAAACAACCGAAAGAAACCGTGGTTGTTACCCGGGATGACCTGAAAAAAGTCTACGATATGCTCAACTACGGTTCGAGTGACGATATCGATTTCGTGTACCTCGGCTGTCCTCATTACACCATCGAAGAAGTACGAAAGGTCGCGGCTCTCCTCGACGGGAAGAAATGCCGTACCCGGTTATGGGTGATGGCGAATCCGGGCACGTACCGGTTCGCTGAGATAGCCGGCTACCGGAAGACGATAGAAGATGCCGGGGCGTCGTTGCTATCCGGCACCTGTGCCGGACTGCTGAACGGGAAGGTGATTAATGACGGCTATCCGAAAGTGTTCGCCATGGACGCGGCCAAGCAGGACTACTATATTACCGGGCATTGCCATCCGGAAAATGTCCGGGTCCGGTACGGGACGATGGAGGAGTGCATCGA
>CAZOGR010000115.1:2751-5220 GCA_964579355.1 uncultured Dehalococcoidales bacterium
TTTCTTTACCGGCAGGGGAACAACCTGACGGTGTTCGCGGCGATGGCGGCGAACATTCCGACGATGACCGATTTCGATAAAGACCCGACGGAAGTTATCGAGACAGGGGATTACGTTATCGTCAACGGCGATGAAGGTACCGTCGAGGTAATAAAAAAGAATGATTGAAACGGGACAATTATTTGACAACCCACAGAGTAAATTTTATAGTACAGGAAGTTCACGGTTTTAACCGAAAACGTAAAAAACAGGAGGAAACGGATGAGAGCAGCTTTTATTGTCGATACGAAAAAAATCGAAATCCGGGAAGTCCCAACACCCAAGTACAATGATGACGAGATGCTTGTCAGGGTCGAAGCATGCGGCGTCTGTACCAGCGATATGGCATCGTTTCTGAATTCGTACAGCGATGAGATGAAAAAACGAATGCCGATGCCGAGGCGGGTAGGCCATGAACCGGCCGGGACGGTCGTTGAAATCGGCAAGAACGTTAAAGGGTTTAAAGTTGGCGACCGGGTGACCGGTATTTTCGGTGACGGTTGTTTCGCTGAATACGTCGTCTGCGCTCCCAATGACAAGCAGATGCGGGGACACGGCGTCATCGTTGGGAAAATACCGGACGGCATACCCATCGAGCATGCCATCGGCGAACCGATGATGTGTCTGACATCGATTGCCCGGACGACGCAGCCTGAATTCGGCGATACCATATTCCAGGCCGGCGCAGGCTTCATGGGACTGGGCGTTATCGCGGCGGTTGCCAGTCCCCTCGTCAAGGAATACATCGTTGCCGACCTCGAAGACTGGCGGCTTGACCTGGCGAAAGAGATGGGAGCGACCATTACTCTGAATCCTTCGAAATGCAACGTTGTCGAAGAAGTGATGAAGATAACCGGCGGTAAGGGTGTCGATATCTCAATCGAGGTAGTCGGGCATCCGCCGACGATGAAGATGGTAGGGGACGTCCTGAAAACCAACCGGGGCAAGATAATTGCTGTCGGCTGGCACCAGGCTCCGGACACCTACGAGCTTCAGTCCTGGATTAAAAGTCCTATCATCTACAGTCCCCAGGGAATCGGCATGTCGACCGACTTCCAGAGTGAGTTGACACGGGCGCTCTGGGCAATCGAAAAGAATATTTTCCCGATGGATAAACTGGTAACGCATACCTACAGGCTCGATCAGATGAATGAAGCGTTCAACGATAATCTCGGCAGGACACCGGGCTATATCAAGGGCGTGGTCATGCCCTGGAAAAAATAAGCGAAACAAATAAATGGGAGGTATTTAGAGCATATGAAGGCAGCAGTCAACAAAGAAGGCGGCGGCGGGCTTGAAGTAAGGGATATGCCGGAACCGCCGGCACCAGGACCCGATCAGGTAAAAGTAAAAATAGCTTACTGTGGTATCTGCGGCAGCGAACTGCACAGTCTCGACCCTGAGTACACCTCAAGACCATCACAGTTCAAAGCTCCCCCGGGAGGATTCAAAGGCCCGAGAATCGGCGGCCATGAAGCGTCCGGTACCGTCGTAGCGGTAGGCAGCAATGTTAAAGATTTAAAAGCCGGCGACAGGGTTGCCATGAACTTCCGGACGCCCTGCGGCACCTGCTACTATTGCCGTAACAAGATGGAGCACTTCTGCGAAAGGGCGATACCGGCAACCGGCGCCTATGCCGAGTATGCCATGTATCACGCGAATGCCGTTTACAAACTGCCTGATAATGTCAGTCTTGAAGTCGGCGCTCTTCTCGAACCGGTAACGGTGGCGGTTCATACCGTCGATATTGCCGGTGTTTATCCCGGTTGCTCCGTATTAATCATGGGCGGCGGCCCCATCGGCATGCTGGTACTGGAAGTAGCCAAAGCAGCCGGGGCGGCGAAGATACTTCTTTCGGAACCGGTAGAGAGCCGCAGACAACTGGCTGAAAAATTCGGTGCGACCGTGACCGTCAATCCGTTGAAAGAGAATCTTGAAGAAATTTCGATGAAACTGACAGAAGGCAGAGGATTCGATATTGTCATCGATGCCAGCGGCAAGCTCGCGGTTGCCAAGCAGTGTATCCAGCTTGCCGGACCCTGCGCGACGGTTGTCTGGGCAGCCATGTATCCGGTCGGTGTCGAAGTCGGCGTTCCGCCTTCAGAGATGTACGGCAAGGAACTCACCATTAAAGGTGTGTTCATCTCACCGTACTGTTTCCCGAGGTCAATTAACCTGCTTTCCGTTCTCGACCTCGAACCCCTGATTTCAATCAGACCGATTGAGGAAATCGACCAGGCGTTCCGCGACCTGCTGGCCGGCAAGGGAATGAAAGTTCTCATCAAACCTGACTAACAGGTGAAACGGTAATTATCGGTTTTTAAAAGGGCTTCGCCTATACGAAGCCCTTTTTCTTTACCTTACAGGCGGACTTGGGATATGATATCCGGTAAATGAAGGGAAAAAGATAAAGGGGGATTTCATGGCGCG
>CAZOGR010000116.1:0-3812 GCA_964579355.1 uncultured Dehalococcoidales bacterium
AGGCTTACCTGGTGGGGCTGGTTTTCTCGCTGCTGATGCTGCCGCTGGCCTTTTTTCTCGCCGAACCGGTTATGAAGATATTCGGCGTCGAGCCGGAGGTCGTCGTCGAAGGCGCGAAATACCTCCGAATCATGCTTATCGGCTCGATTACCCAGGTTATGTGGATGATGACCGAAAGCATCATGCAGTCCTCCGGCGACAGCATGTCGCCGATGCGCATTGTCGTCTTTTTCCGGCTGCTTCACGTCGGGCTGTGCCCGGCGCTGATTTTCGGCTGGTGGATATTCCCTGAACTCGGCATCGAAGGCGCCGCCCTGACCAACGTTATCACCCAGGGAATCGGGCTGGTACTCGGTATCTGGGTGCTGATGACCGGCCGGAGCCGGCTGCACCTGACTCTGAAGGATTTTAAAGTCGATTTCGTCATGATAAGGAAGATTATCAAGATAGGCATTCCCGTTGCCGTCAGCGGCGCCCAGAGAAGCCTTGGCGATATGGTCATTATGTGGCTCGTTTCGCCGTTCGGGACGGTGGCGGTTGCAGCTCATACCATCTGGCAGAGAATCATGATGTTCAACATGATGCCGGGGATGGGGTTCGGTACCGGCGCGGCGGTCCTGGCCGGACAGAATATGGGCGCCGGGAAACCGGAACGAGCGGAAAAAAGCGGCTGGCTCGCTTCCGGTCTGGTTCTCGCCCTGATGATGTTCGGCGGTATACTGATGCTGATTTTCCCTGAACAGATTGTCAGTATCTTCGGGCCTGAACCGGAAGTCGTGGAAATGACGGCCGTTTTCCTGAGAATCGGGGCGGCTTCGCTGCTGCTCTTCGGCTTCGAGCCGGTACTGCAGAATGTTTTATCCGGTGTCGGAGATACCATCCCGCCGGCGATTATTACCGTCGGTACCTTCTGGCTGTTCCAGATACCCTTCGCCTTCGTTCTCTCGAAGTACACCGGCCTCGGCATCTACGGCGTCAGGTGGGGAATCGTCATCGGCATGATTGCTTCGGGCGTGGCAATGGCACTGGTGTTCAAGTCAGGGCGCTGGAAGAAAAAGAGTCTGGTTTAGATACGTTTCGCTGATAATTGTCCGGCAGGGAATTTGCATTGAGAAGGAAGTTTTGGCTGATACGACGGATGACCACAGCATAAAAACGGAATTACGGGGTCCCCGCGGGCCGGGCAACCGGTCCGACCGGGACTGGACCCAGGGCAGTATCATGAAAAATCTTCTCTTACTGTCCTGGCCGATGGTGATTACGAATTCTCTGATGATGCTCGGGCCCACCATTGATATGGTCTGGCTGGGAAAACTAGGGTCGGCGGCCATCGCCGGCGTCGGGGTTTCCGGTATGGCCGTCATGCTGTTGAACTCGATGATGATGGGCCTTGCCCAGGGCATGCGGGCGGTTATCGCCCGCTTTATCGGCGCCGGCGATAACGAAAGCGCCAATCATTCGGCGCAACAGGCTTTTGTCATCTGCGGCGTTTTTTCCGTCGTCATGGCGGTCGTCGGCAGCTTCTTCGCCGAGCCGATTCTGATACTGCTGGGGCTGGAGGAGGATGTTGTTGCCGAAGGGGCGGCCTACATGCGGGTACTGTTTATCGGATTCGCCTCCATGTCCTACCGGATGCTCATCGAAAGCATTATGCAGGCGTCCGGCGATACGATAACTCCCATGAAACAGACCCTCATTTACCGGGTTCTGCACGTGGTGCTGTGCCCCTTCCTGATTTTCGGCTGGTGGATATTCCCCGAGATGGGCGTCGTCGGCGCTGCCCTGACCAATATCATTTCCCAGACTGTCGGAACCCTCCTCGGCGTCTGGTATCTTTTCACCGGGCGGACCCGGGTGAAGATGACGTTCAGGAATTTTTACATCGATTTCTCTATGATAGGGCGGATTATCCGCATCGGTTTTCCCGCCCTGATTTCCGGATTGCAGCGAAATGCCACCCAGTTGATACTGATGTCGTTCGTCGTTCCCTTCGGTACCATTGCCGTGGCTGCTCATACTCTTAACCAGCGAATCGAAATGATACTGCTGATGCCCTGCTTCGCCCTCGGCATGGCTGCCGGAGTGCTCGCCGGCCAGAATCTGGGAGCGGGCCAGCCCGAACGGGCGGAAAAAAGCGCCTGGCTGGCGGTCGGGATGGTGCAGGGTATCATGGTGCTGTTCAGCATTGCCATCCTTCTCGGCGCCGAGTATTTCGTCCGGATTTTCAGCCAGGAACCGGAGTTGGTTGCGACCGCTGCGACCTTTCTTCGCATCGCCGTCTCCGGGTATATCGTGCTGTCCTTCGTGGCTGTTTTCATGAACTCGCTCCAGGGCGCCGGCGATACCGTCCCACCGATGGCGGTCAGCATTCTCACGGTGTTCCTTATTACCCTTCCCGGAGCGTATTTCCTGCCCAGGATTACCAACCTCGGCGTACTGGGGATACGCTGGGCGATGGCCGCCGAGATGATGGTCCAGGCGGTTATCTTCGTCATCTATTTCCGTACCGGCAAGTGGAAAACCAGGCGTGTCTGAGATGTTGTTCCGGTGCAATTTTGAATTTTAGTATCGGGATAGGGTAATCTTATAGACATGAGCAGCGAGGATGGCAGCGTAAGACCCGGGAGAAGAGCTTTCGATAAAGACTGGACCGAAGGCCCGATTCTTCGTAATCTATGGTCGCTGTCCTGGCCGATGGTCGTTACCAATACCCTGATGATGCTTGGTCCGACAATCGATATGATATGGGTCGGCCGGCTGGGTTCAACGTCGGTTGCCGGCGTCGGTGTTTCCGGCATGGCTGTTCAGATGGTGAACGGCATGATGATGGGCATGTCCGCGGGTATGAGGGCGGTGGTGTCCCGCTACATCGGGGCCGGGGACGTGCGCGGCGCCGTTCACGCTGCGCGGCAGGGTTTTGTCATCAGTGCCACCTTCTCGGTGGTGATGGCGATTATCGGCGTCTTCCTCGCCGAAGAAATCCTGCTCCTTTTCGGCCTCGAACCGGAAGTTGTCTCTCAGGGTGCCGCCTACATGCGTATCCTCTTCGTCGGTTCTGTCGCCATGTCTTTTCGGATGATATGCGAAAGCATCATGCAGGCATCCGGCGATACCATCAATCCCATGAAAATCACGATGGGGTTCCGCCTTTTCCACGTCGCTCTCTGCCCCTTCCTGGTATTCGGCCTGTGGATTTTCCCTGAACTCGGTGTCAGCGGAGCAGCGGTAACCAACGTTACCTCCCAGACTATCGGCACCCTTATCAGTATCTGGGTAATTTTCAGCGGCCGGAGCCGGCTCAAGCTCGACAATAAAAATTTCTATATCGATTTTCACATGATCTGGCGTATCGTGAGAATCGGCTTTCCCAATCTTATGTCGGGGCTTCAGCGGAACCTCAGCCAGTTCGTCGTGATGTACCTGATTGCTCCCTTCGGGACGATAGCCGTGGCGGCGCACACCATTAACCAGCGGCTTGAAATGGTGCTGATGATGCCGGCGATGGCTTTCGGGATGTCCGCCAGCGTCCTCGTCGGGCAGAACCTCGGCGCCGGGAAACCGGAACGGGCGGAGAAAAGTGCCTGGGCGGCTGTCGGAGTCGTCGAGGTCTGGGTATTTCTCGCCTCGATACTGATTCTCTTTGCCGCCGAGTATATCGTGAGAATATTCAACTCGGAACCGGAGGTCGTCGAACTGTCTTCGACCTTCCTGAGAATCGCCGTGGCCGGGTATATCCTGCTCGGATTCCAGGCGGTGACGATGAATGCCCTCTCCGGCGCGGGCGATAACGTACCCTCGATGATAACGAATAT
>CAZOGR010000116.1:3912-5210 GCA_964579355.1 uncultured Dehalococcoidales bacterium
CTTGCTACGGAACCAGGTTGAAATGGGTTGTCATTGCTTCTTCGGGAAGCATCCCGGTCAGAATTTTTTCGAGTGCCATTGTGTGGCTGCATGTTTCCCAGGTCGAGAAGAAGTGACAGGTGCAGTGCCATTTCCCGTCACGATATGATGTCTCGTAGTTATCGTTTTCGCCGCGGAAATTCACCGAGAAATCGGTAAAGGTGATACGGTCTTTTTCCTCGGCGTATCGTTTGGCTTTTTCGATTTTCCCAATCAGGCTTGACTGCATCGCGACACCTCCTAAAAATACAAAGACGCCGGTACGTTTCGTACCCGCGTCTGTTTATTCGTCCGGACTCACTACTATCGTTTTCAGATTCATTCCAACACTCGTCGTATCTTCATCCTCTACCCCAATTCTACCCCTTTTCCGGGGGAAAGTCCAGCCAACGGGCTGGTACTTTTTGCTTAATTACGGGCCATATCGAAGCGTAAACGGGGATGAAACGGGGAACATTGACTGCCGCCTGTTCCCCGTTCTCTTATCTGCCGGCCGCATCCGATTACCACTGTTCCGTGGTCAGTCCGGATTAACCGGAAAATTCCAGGCATTGATAACCGAGAGTACCTTCGACAAGCCAACGTCGGTTCCGTCTTGCAGGGGGAATTTCCATAGATTGATGCAGGCGAGAACGTACGGCATATCGGGGTTGCCGGGAACAAGCCCGTCATTACCGGTAAAATCGAAAGTATACACATCAGCAAGACTGATCACTTCGATTGATTTCGATTGACCGCGATAGCCTGTTTTCTGAGCTACGAGCGTATGATTGCCGGTAGACATAACTTCGACCTGATAATTTCCTTCGATATCACTTAAAACAGTAAGGTTGCCATTTACTGTTACACTGACATCCGGAAGTATATTACCGTTCACGTCGCGTGTTTGACCGGTAATATAAGCATGAATGGCCACCGGGCGTGTCAGGGTGTTATTGTCCTCGTTCAGTTCCTCGCATGCCTGGTTGACATCAGCGGTAACGGCTACGGAGTCACTCTCGTCGCTGACAGAGAAAACGGTTGAAAAACTGCCCTTCCAGGTATTGCCGGGATTGAGGGCATCCGGGAGGGTGACGGTTTCATCGACAGGAATACCATCGATACTGATGCCGATATCGATACCAGAAGAGGCGGTGCCGCTGCCAATGTTCTGAACGGTGAAGAAGACTTTGTACAATCCCTCAGCCTTCTGCCATTCTTCGTGTATTTCGGAAATAACCAGGTCGGGTTTCGTTTCACCGGCAACAGCGAAGAAGAAA
>CAZOGR010000117.1:0-5199 GCA_964579355.1 uncultured Dehalococcoidales bacterium
AAAGCGGAAAAACCGGACATTGTCAGCCTCCAAAGGATTTCAGTCGATACGCTCAGTCGCAATCGCCACCACTGATTATACCCGAAAAGGCTGTCAATGTTGAAATCACAGCTACTCCCAGGCAGGTTTTACCGCCGGGGAGCCTGACCCTTCAGCGTTTTCTCGATGATATCTTTCACCTCAGGAGAGAAATCCTGGCCAAGCATCCACTGGAGATAGTCCGGCGTTTCTTCGGCAAGTTGTTGTAAACTTTTCCCCTTATGCTTGCCGAAGCTGATTACGGCCTCGCTGCCCTTCCAGACAAACCGGCCGATTTCATCGACGTAGTTCTGACGGCCTTTCAGGCAGTAGTCGCATAAACCGTCGACATTCCGGGGTAAATCCTGGTACATTACCAGTTGGCCGTCCAGTATCTCAACACTCGTTTTAACATCCGCTTCGGCACTGTGGGCGTTCTGTATCTCTTTTCCACAATAGAGCCGGTAAGCACTTCCGAGACTCCGGGGGACTGTCTTATCGAACGGTTCCCTCGAATGGTAAATGGTCATCAGGTCGACGAACCGCCGGCCTTCCCGTAAAAATTTCATACCCGCTCTCTCGAACTCGTGTTCGAGTAACGGCAAATCGAAATTCAGAATGTTAAATCCACAGAGGTCACACCCGTTCATGAAGTCGAATATGCCTTTTGCCAGTTTTTTAAACACCGGCTCATTTTTCACGTCTTCGTTGGTAATGCCATGTTTCCGCGTGGCGCCGTCAAGAATCGGCATTTCAGGATTCAGCCGCCGGCTCTTATATTCTTCACGGCCGTCCGGCAGCATTTTCAGAACCGAAAATTCAACAATTCGGTCGACGTAATACCTCGTACCGGTTGTTTCCAGGTCGAAGAAAGCCATTGGTTTTTCAAGTTTCAGATATTTCAGCATGGAGTACCTCCCGTATGAATAATGTAGTATATATCGCAGGTGATGCCGAAATCAAGCCCGCTATACACGTTTTTTTCTGCATCATACTAAAAAAGGCGGGACATTTTTCGTGCCCCGCCTTTATAACCGGTATGTTGGTTAAGCCTGGGGAGGTTCGATAACCTCGATTGCTACCGGTACCGCCTTATTTCTCCGCCTGAATACCAGGACGCCTATCGCCCCGATACCGAACAGCGTCGTTATCAACCAGACAATGAATCCGAAAACCGGTATCAGGCGCACCGCTGACAGCAGCAGAAACCCCGTTGCCAGTGCCCCGACCAGGCTGCCAGTCGTCTCCTGGATATTGAGCTTCTCGAAAATCCACTGTCCGATGAACAACCCCACGACAAGCTGGCTGACGAAGAGCAGCAAGCCGTAGACAAGTATCCCCAGTAAACCGACCGGTATTCCGATTATCGTCAGCATCGATATCAGTATCGCCACCGGGCTGACGAAGAACAGCAGCGCTCCCCATCCCAGGCTCGGCCCCGGTTTTCTCCTGATTGCCATCGCCGTTTCCGCCGACTTCCGGGGAGCCACCAGTATTATCACGATTCCCACCAGCAGCATCCCGAGGAATGAAAACACATGAAACCACAGATTAATCACCGGGAATACCACCGGCCAGCTACGGTTCCACCGGGATGTGACCGGGAATCTCCTTGTTATCTCTCCCCCGACGACTGCCCCCGACTGAATCGTCACTTCATTGTCACTGACGTAAATAAGATTACCCTGTATCTTCGCTGTCGGCGTCAGAATCAGCTCGTTAACCTCGATGTCAGCGTTTCCGCCGATGATATCGGCAATTCGTACCTTTTCAGCTATTCCCTGAATATTACCGGTAACGACCGATTCCACCTGAATGTTGCTGGCTCCGAAAACAAGGTCTCTGCCGATACCCGAAGCCTCCTGTATCGTTATCGAACTTCCTGCCGCTACGACATCTTTACCGATAGTCCCGCCGATTGTCACCGTCGATGCGGCTGCCCGTACCGAACCGGTAACATCGCCCTCAATGGAGACTGTCGAACCGAGAGCTATTACGTCCCCACTAACCGTACCATCGACAATTATCGTATTCCCCGCAGCTAAAACATCTCCGTTCACCGTACCATGAATTGCAACCCTGTCTCCTGCCAGGTAAAGGTCGTCGTTGACGACATCCCCGCTGGCGATGATGATATTTTCGTAACCCCGAATCTCGGCTGCCGCAGCCGGTGTCGAAGCCACCATGACAATTAACACCGCTACCGGCACCGCCAGTAAAAATTTAACCATTTTCCTGAACATCTTTGTCCTCCCCGGATATATTCTCATGTCTCCCCTCTACTGTATACCCGGGCGTGATTCCTGTAATCGCTGATATACCCGGTTTTCATAAAGAAAAAAGGATGACCCGGCGGTCATCCTTTTAACCGATACCGCCTTCTTTAAAGCCGGATAATCCCTTTTGATAAGGCTTTCGTGACCGCCTCGGTACGGTCGTTCGCCTCGAGTTTCTGGTAAATACTCTGGAGGTGCGTTTTCACCGTGCTTTCGCTGATACTCAGTTGTTCGGCAATCACTTTATTCCCGGTTCCTTTCGCCACCAGTTCGAGTACTTCTATCTCCCGTTTTGAGAGTTCGGACGTTGTACCCTGCTGCGATAGCTCGACCAGCCGGTCAAGCACCCTCCCCGCTACCGCCGGTTCGATCAACGATGCTCCCCGGTACACTGCCCGTATCGCCCGGAACAGCTCCTCCCTCGGCGAATCCTTCAGCAGATAAGCCCGCGCCCCGGCCTCGATTCCTTTGAAGATATACTCATCGTTATCGTAGGTCGTCAGGACGATGAACTTCGTCTCCGGATGCCGCTTCCTTATCTGCTTCATCGCTTCGACCCCGTCAACTTCCGGCATCCGTAAATCCATCAATATGATGTCTGGTTTGAGTTCATCAGCCTTTTTTATCGCTACCGCTCCGTTCTCAGCCTCGCCGACGACGTCGATGAAGCCTTCCCTTGAGAGCATCGCCGCCAGTCCTTCCCGAACCACGTAATGGTCGTCCGTTATCAGTATCCTGATTCGCTTACTGTCCATTCTTTTTCTCCCCGGCCGGCATCGTCACCGTCAGCCGCGTCCCCTTGCCTGTTTCGCTGGTTATCTCGAACGAGCCACCCAGCAGTTTCGCCCGTTCCCTCATGCTTATCAAACCGAACCGGTCGCGTTGATTCTTCGTGGTGTCGAACCCGATGCCGTCATCTTCTACCGTCAGCCTGACATCGCCATCCGACTGTTCAAGCGTAACTCGAACGTTTTCAGCTTCAGCGTGTTTCCGTATATTATTGAGAGCTTCCTGTATAATTCTCAACAGGGCATTCTCGACATCGGCGCTCAGGTGCATTGTTTCGTCCGGTGCTGAAAGCTGTCCATGCAGGTGAATTTCGCCGCACAGCGTTTCCAGTTCGGACCGAAGAACTTCGATGAACGAATGCTGTTCCAGCGCCTGCGGCCGAAGCGCCCAGACCGAACGCCGGGCTTCGTTGAGGCTTTCCTTGGCCAGTTTCCGGGCGGTTTCCAGGTGTTTCAACGACTGCGTTTCATCGGTCTCCATCGCCTGTTCGGCGGCTTCGAGCTGCATGATGATGCCGGTAAACCCCTGGGCAAGCGTATCATGAATCTCCCGCGCCAGCCGGTTTCGCTCGGTAATAACTGCCAGTTCCCGCGTTTCGCGGTAATACCGGGTATTCTGTATCGCCACCGCGAGCTGGTCGGCAATCGTCTGAACAGTGAATATGTCTATATCATCGAAGGCATTGACTTCATCGCTTCGTAAATCCAGCACTCCGATAACCTCGTCGCCGAGCATAATCGGAACAGCCAGCTCGGAACGGGTGCCGGGCAATTCTTCGGATGAAACAAATCGTTCATCGACCAGGACATCCGGTACGATAACATATCCGGCGCTTTCAGCAGCTCCCCCGATTATCCCCCGGCCGTGTTCCACCTTCAATCCCACCGGTATCTCTTCTTCATCACCGCTTGCACCCGCCCGTAATTCAAGAGCCTCGTTGCCTTCTCTGGAGAGGAATACGCTGACGGTATAGTAATTGAACGTCTCCTTTATGTTTTTCACGACGAAGGGCAGGAGTTCATCCAGGCTGAGATACGAGCTTATTCTCCGCCCGACCTCATTGATTGTCCGTAATTGCTCGGCTCGCCGCCGTTCTCCCCTCGTCCGCACCTCCACTTTTTCTTCCAGTTCGTCATGAGAACGTTTCAGAGCGGTCTGCGATTCCTCCAGATTGCCTGCCATCGCATTGAACGCCTTTGCCAGGAAACCGATTTCATCTTCGGATACGATATCGATTCTCGCCGACAGGTTCTCCGGGCTTATCTCATCGATGGCTCCGGCGAAATGCCGAATCGGCTGGAGAATCGAATGCCGGATGAAAAGGAAAAACCCCATCCCGACAAGCAGCAGGAATCCTGCCACGACGATGACCAGGACAATGACCGTATTCTCTATCAGTTCGTTGATATATCGGTTGGAAAACCCGGTTTCAAAACTGCCGACGACCACCCCGTCAACCGCCAGGGTATGCCGTGATATATCGAGGGGTGTTATCTCATTCAACTCGGTTGACGAAGCAACGACGTCACCGTTTATGTCATACACGGTCAGCGACCCGATATTCTGATACACCAGGGCGGACTTGATGGTCTCCTGTATCCGCTGGTAATTACCTGATTCCAGGTCGCCGGAGAATGCCAGTGAAAGCGATTCAACAGCCGCCTCTTTCTCTATTCCGTATTCCCGGTACATTTGAAACCGGACTGCCAGTACCACTACCAGCCCCGTTAAAAATACCCCGAGCAGGGTTACCACGACAATCGAGAAAATAACTTTACTGTTCAGGCTTTTCAGCATAGCCGGTTCATCCGCGAAGGTTTATGCGATTCGACTTATTCAAGGTAAGTATGCCTCACATTGTAACAACAGCATCCCCGCCTTTCAACAGTCCCCTGTAAAATAAAAGCAGCCCACCTTCCGGTGGGCCGCTATTGTTTAAGTGTTGATTATCTTACCGCCAGTTATCGATACTGAAGGCAGGATCCGAACCCGGCTGGCGTCCGTCCGTCCAGAGTGCCTGTTCCTCGCCGCCACCGGTGACGATGATGCAGTTTTCGAAAGGATTCGAAACCGCCGGTACCATATAGTCTTCCGGTAATTCCTTCCACGGTTTCCC
>CAZOGR010000118.1:0-5197 GCA_964579355.1 uncultured Dehalococcoidales bacterium
AATATCAGTTCGAGAAAGGTAATTCCGGTTGGGTTCCTTCCCTGATGATAACTTTGGCAGCTTCGATAAAGTCAGAAAACAGCGGGTGCGGCCGGCCCGGCCGGGAAAGAAACTCAGGATGAAACTGGCAGGCTACCATCCAGGGATGACCGGCGACTTCGCATATTTCCACCAGGTTGCCGTCGGGAGAAAGCCCACTCAACACCAGTCCGGCTTCCTGGAGTTCGTCCCGGTAGCTGTTATTGAACTCGTACCGGTGACGGTGGCGTTCCGTTATCGCGGAGGTACCGTAGGCTTTCGCAGCGAGGGTGTTGTCCTTCAGGTGACAGGGATAATCGCCGAGACGCATTGTGGCGCCTTTGTCCAGCAGATGACTCTGGTCGGGCATCAGGTCGATAACCGGGTTAGCCGTATCCGTGTCGAACTCGGTGGAATTCGCATTTCGGGTCTTCAGAGCGTGCCGGGCGAATTCGATGACCATGACCTGCATGCCGAGGCATAAACCGAGATAGGGAATGTTCCTTTCTCTGGCATAGTTCGCCGCGGCTATCATGCCTTCGATGCCACGGATTCCGAACCCGCCGGGGACGATGATTCCCTGGGCATCTTTAAGCAGATTCTCACATTCTTCTTTTTCAAGTTTTTCGGAATGTACCCAGATGAATTCTATCCTCCGGTCGTGCTGCAATCCGGCGTGGAGCAATGCCTCGCGAACCGAGTAGTAGGCGTCGTGCAGTTCGACATATTTTCCGACAAGGGCGATTTTTACCGGATCTTTCGGTTTTTTTAACGAATTGACGAGTTTACGCCATTCTGTTAAATCACAGATTTTCGGACCCAGCGAAAGTTTTTCAGAAATATGTTCGCCCATTTTATTCTCTTCGAGTACCAGAGGCACCTCGTAGATACTGTCGATAGTCGGCATGGGAACGACGGCTCTTTTTTCGACATCGCAGAAAAGGGATATTTTCGCTCTGATATCGTCGGAGATGGGGTAGTCAGCCCGGCAGATTATGACATCCGGCTGAATACCGATGCGGCGGAGTTCGTTGACGCTGTGCTGGGTTGGCTTGGTTTTCAGTTCGCGGGTAGCCCCGAGGTAGGGAAGCCAGGTGACGTGAATGTAGAGGACGTTGTCTCTTCCGACATCGTTCCTCATCTGGCGGATAGCTTCGAGGAATGGCTGCCCCTCGATGTCGCCCACGGTGCCGCCGATTTCTATAATCAGCACTTCAGCGCCGGATTTTTCGGCGAGAAGTTCGAACCGCTGTTTTATTTCATTGGTAAGGTGCGGGATTATCTGTATCGTGCCGCCGAGGAAATCGCCTCTCCTCTCTTTGGCAATAACGGTGCTGTAAATCTTTCCTGAAGTGACGTTCGATTCAGCGGTCAGATTGACATCGACGAACCGCTCGTAGTTTCCGAGGTCGAGGTCGGTTTCCGCTCCGTCCCGGGTGACGAACACCTCTCCGTGCTGGTAGGGGGACATGGTGCCGGGGTCGACATTCAGGTACGGGTCAAGTTTCATCAGAGATACGGAAACGTTCCGGCTTTTCAGGATAGTGCCAATGGAAGCGACGGTTATACCCTTACCTACGGAACTTACAACACCACCGGTTACAAATATATATTTTGACATACAGGAAAATCCGGGCAATATATCAACAACGGTGCATGAATGACAACATCACAAAGGGATTTGGGAAAGAATGACTTGGAGTTTTTTTTATTATATTGACATACGTTTCATTTTGTCAAGCAATAATTTCACAGGAGAAAAGAACCGCTTTTCACCCGGAGCCGGAAACGATTCGTTTCCGGCTCCGGGCTTTCATAATATCATATTTCCGGGTACCCGCCTTATGTATGACCGAAAAACCGTCAGCCTAATGAATAATCGGCACCTTCCAGGCGTTGACGACCCGTAACACGGTGCTTGAATCCAGTTCTAATCCTGTCATCGGATATTTCCACTTATTGATACAGGATAAAACGTAAGAGAACTTCGGAGCTTCCGGTACCAGTCCGTGTATTCCTTTGAAATCAAGCGGGCAGGCTTCGAAAAGGGTCGTTACGTCGGCTGTTTGTGTTTCGGATTGAAATCCCGGTTTAACTGCCACGAGCGTATGAATGCCGGTCGTACCGACTTCGATATAGTACATGCCGTCGTTATCGGTGAAAACAGATTGAATGCCATCCATCGTCACCGAAACCCCGACAAGGATATCCCCGTTCACTCCGCGTATCTGGCCGCTGACAATGGTACCTCCCTCTGCGAAGGTGCCCGTCCCCTGGATTGCGAAGGTATAGGGATTTTCATCTGTGTCATCGCTGGCAATCGTAACCAGGGCGGTTCTCTCCCCGGTCGCCGCCGGGTCGAATACGACCGTGAACGTTGTCGAACCGGAAGCTTCAATCTGCGCCTCCGGCTGTACCGTTACGCTGAAATCGGCGGCATCGGTTCCCCCGATAGAAACGAGTGGGTCGCCTGTCAGCGTCAGTATCCCGGAGCCGGTATTGTTTATGGTGTAGGTACGGCTGACTGTTCCAGCAGACACGCCGGTACTGCCGAAATCGGTGAAGTCTTCCAGGGACGGCGTGTCGTCACCTGACTCAATCCCGGTATCGTTTCCCTCCAGGCTTATTTCAGGATACGTTGCTGGTGTCAACTTACCTGAAAAAACATCATTGCCGTTAACCCCGGGTTGAGGAGTGATAATACCCGATGTTGAACCCGTAAAGTAAAGAGAAGAGTCGAAGCAGGTAACTCCTTTCAGATAGTCATGGGTAGGCGAACCGAACTGATGCAGCCATAACCGGCTGCCGAGAATACGGTCATATTTCGCCAGGAAGACATCGCCTCCGCCTGACGAAACCTCTCCGGCGAACACCGGGGAAATACTCCCTCCGACAACGATATTGTGTACGTCATCGAACGAAACATCCTCCAGATTTATCTGATTTCCTCCGAGCAGCATCGTAGTCCATACCGGTGTGCCTTCGCTGTCATACATTCTCAGGAAGGCTTGCCCCATTCCGTAATTGACGGAACCGGTCAGGTCGCCCCATGCGTTCCCCGTGCAATAGACACCATTGATATCCACCACCAGCCCGGTCGCTTCATCGGTAGAAACTGAGCCGAACTGCCGGGTCCACAACACTTCGCCGGTACTGTTGTATTTTCTGATGAAGGCATCACTCGCGCCGGCGGATGTCTGTCCGTCGATTGTTCCGGCGACGGTACCGGCGAGGTAAACGTTACCATTAACATCGACTGCGATCGCCGAACCTTTATCGTCACCGGCAGACCCGACCTGGTGAGTCCATATGAGGGTGCCGCTGTTGTTATACCTGGAAACGAACGCATCGAAACCCCCGGCTGAAACATCATCTCCGGCTCCGTCGATATCGCTGTCGGTGTATCCGGCAATGTATATATCATAGTTGTTGTCGATGGTGATAGCGGTACCGTATTCTTTCCCCTCGGTTCCCGCTGTCCGCAACCAGTCTGAATTTCCGCTGCTGTCATACCTCCGGATATAGGCATCCACCCCGAAGCTTCCCCATATATCTGTGCTTTGCGTGCCGACCGTGTAGATATATCCGTCTCCCGAAACGGCGACTCCCGCCGGTGTTTCGGTAAGGCTGCCGACCTCCTTCAGCCAGAGTTCGTTACCGTCCTGATCGTATTTGATGAGGAATTCATCGCGTCCGCCTTCCATAGCGGGGCCTTCGATGAGTGAATTGCACCCGCCGACCACATAAATACTGCCTGATACGTTATCGACCGCAATATCTTCTCCCGTAACTGTGCCATCGATATTACCTCTCTGGCGCAGCCAGTCGGTCTCCGGGTCGACAACGAAATTCGCTACTCTCCAGGTATTCTGGTCCATGGTGACGTCGAGGGTTGGAGTAAACCCGTAATTGACGTTATTGTCTGCATTTGTCCAGTTGAGAAAGACAAAACCTTCCGCCGGCGTTGCCGTCAGTTGAACGACGGTCCCGTGAGGATAAGCAAGTTGAGTAATTCCGTCCTCTGGAAAATCGTAGGAACCCGCTTCGAGGCTGATGGTCCCGCAGGTATTTGCCCACAGGTATAAGGTATGGCCGGGTACTTCGCCGAGGGCGAATTCGCCCAGCCCCGTTTCCGTAATGCCGTTTACCCTCAGATTTGCTCCGTCGACGAGGGTCGGCAGCACTTCCCAGGCATCATCGGCGCTTTCACGCCGGAGTATTCTGAGGTAGTCAGGCGAGGGTAAACCGGCCAGCCCGTCAAGGCCGAAAATGATATCCGTCTCGATAGTCTCCAGGACGGTGGCAAGTTCCCAGTAGCAGACAGGCAGAACATTCTGAATGCCTGCGGGAGCCGCGCCTCCCGGATTTACCAGCCGCCGGCTGGCGAAGAACAGGTTCTGGTCTCCGTTCGGTCCGCCGTTGGCGAACGAATCGATATCGAGAACGATATGCGAATCGGGGAAGTCGAGAAGTCCGGCCTGAACGACCGGCAGATGGTCGAGTGCTTCGAAGTGAGGCGCTCCCTGTACCGTCAGGTGGGTCTCGAAGTAACCCCAGCAGTTCTGGACGACCGGGCTGAACGAATCGAAAACGAATTCCACCTGGCCGTTGCCGTTATCGAACTCGGCGACCCAGGCTGCATCGCTGTTCGCCGGGTCGATGGTCCCCCAGCCCGAACCGAAGACGCCGCCGTTATTGCCGGCCGGAGCGGTCCAGTTGACGTCCATCGTGATGCGGGCATCGGTAACAGTAAGTTTATCCACCCCGTCAACCCTGATGGTACCGGTACCGCCGGTGTAGTTCCGTCGGTCCATGCTTTGCCCCAACTGTCCCCAGTTTATCTTCTGGAGACCGGAGAGGCTGAAGTTGCTGAATTCTACGGTGACTCCCGCAGTGCCTTCCTGAACCTCGGTGGCTTCCGCGGTACAGGTACCGAAGCTGGCGTGCCCTGAGCCATCGAGAGAATCGCATGTCCCGTCTCCAAGCGGAGGTGTATTCCACTCGATGAAAGCGTATGCGTAGACTCCCATATCCTGGGGGATAAAGTCATGAACGTACGGAGTAGCATCATAAGCATCGTACATCCATGGGCCGAATCCCCCCGTATCGATACCGCAATCGAATTCAATCGTTGGTTCCGCCTCTGCGGATACCGGATTGAAAGGAAAAAGACCAGCCG
>CAZOGR010000119.1:0-5185 GCA_964579355.1 uncultured Dehalococcoidales bacterium
GGCTGGACGGTGGATGAGATACGGAAACAGGCGACGGACCTGTTCGAGGGATACGAAACCCATGTCGTGAAAAGGATGGGGTAAAACCATCAACCGGTGCATGGCGTAAAAAAAGGGTAGTATTTGAATACTGCCCTTTTTTCCCGCTCTTTGACTATATAATGTTAAGCCTTACCAATCCGGAACATCTTGGTTCCGCAAGTCGGGCATGTCCCTTGTGTAGCCGGTTTACCATTTTTCATGGTAATTGCCTTAGGGTCTTTCATTTCTTTCTTGGCCCTGCATTTCACACAATACGCCTGCACTGTATCACCCCCTTTACTTGAGAATCAATCGGATATCTGAGAATAGACTATACGCTGAGGTAAAGTCAAGAGGAGTTACGCATAAAAACCCTCTTCTCCGGTTAATTTCCGACACTATTAAAGAAAAGTATCAATTTCTCCCTCTTATTTCATACACAGTGGTTAATATTTCAACTCAAATACCGGCATAAAGTTGAACGGCTGGTGAGTCCGTCCAATATTCCCGGATACTTTTCCGGTTCGTGCCGGGTGTCTTCCGATATCCGGAAAGGGGGCAGGTGAAGCTGGAAAACGTAAATACCACGACAAAATATACCAGAGAATACGGACGATATTAAGCATAATCATTGATTTTTTCGCGGCTTCCTTCTTGTAATTTGATTATTAGGGAAAATTTCTGTATAACTATAGACTATAACGGTAAGTATAGGGTAGAATACGGAGTTATCCGTTATCTATAAATCGGTAAAAAATATTATGCAATAAAGCAAGGAGGTACCCAGGTAATGAGTGAACAGTTAACAAATGCGGTTGCGGAACTCAGAGAAGATGAAGCGATACAGATGGTCAAAGACATGGTAGCAAAAGGCGAAGACCCGAATGCCATCTTTGACGCTGCCAGGAAAGGTATGGAAACGGTCGGACAAAGATTCGCAGCGGGCGAATATTTCCTTCCCGAACTTATCTATTCCGGCGAAATCTTCAAATCGATTTCCGAACTCGTTGCCCCGCTCATGGAAGCGAAAGCTGACAGCGGCGCAAAACTCGCCAAGGTAATCGTCGGCACCGTAGCCGGTGACATTCATGACATCGGCAAAGATATCGTTGTCTTCATGCTTGATATCAGCGGTTTCGAAGTTTACGACCTCGGCATCGATGTCCCCATCAAGAACTTTGTCGACAAAATCAAGGAAACCGGTGCTCCTATCGTAGCCCTGAGCGGCTTCCTCACCCTGGCTTTCGACGCCATGAAAGAAACCGTCGAAGCAATCGAAGCTGCCGGACTCCGTGATAAAGTCAAGATAATGATTGGCGGCGGCCAGATTGACGAAGAAATCATGAAATACACCAAGACCGATGCCTACGGCAGAGATGCCATGGCAGCCGTCGAAATCGCCAAGGGCTGGGTTTAACTGAATACTGGCGTCATTCCGAAAGATACTGACTGATTGTACAATCCTTTCGGATATGCCGTTCCGTCGGACCTGAATTGCCGGTTCGTCGAAAGAGAATCTTCAACGGCGGATGAGTGTAACCTGTTTCGTTATGAAATTCCGGGTTCTCTTATCCGCCGTTGTTAGTTCTGTCTGAAAATACCCTGCCGGTCAACCGCCCCGGGCAAACCGGTAGTTTTACATCGGAAATCCGGGAACCTTCGGAACGGAAAAGAAAATAATTACTGATTATCCGGCAGGGCGGTTATCTGCCGTCGGTGTCTGACGATTGAATTATCTCTCGTCACTGAACCGCATAACAACCGCGAATAATGATTGGAGTTACATAGATGAGTAAGACCCCCCAGGAACTATACCAGGAACGGGAAAAACGAATAATGGACACCGTTGCCCTGGAGAAAACAGATCGTCCCCCGATTCTGATTGCATTCACCTATTTCCCGGCAATACATTGCGGCATACAGAAAAAAGCCGCCTGGTACGACCATGATGCATGGTTCGATGCCTACATGAAAACAATCGAAGATTACGCCCCGGATGGAATATGGTCGATTCAGGGATTCAGCCCCGGCGCCGCTCAGGAATTACTCGCCCCGAAAACACAGAAATGGCCGGGCTGGGGACTCGCCGATGATAACGAACACCAGGCAATAGAAGTCGCCGGTATGCAGGACACAGAGTACGACCGTTACTTCAAGGATAAAGGCGATTTCGCCCTCCGTACCATGCTGGGCCGTTTCATGGGTACCGGTGAAGCCTTCTCAAAACTTCCTCCGCTGGAAATGCTCACCTCGAGTTTCGGCGCCCAGGCTCTTGCCGAAGCGCTGGCCGACCCCGAAGTTGCCACCGCCATCGAGAAGTTCCAGAAAGCCGGCCGCATTCTGAAAGAACTGCGCCCGAAGATGAAAAATTTCTACGCTGAAGCGGAAGCCCGCGGTTACCCCTGCCCGATGGGTGTCGGCGGAGGCGCTCCGTTCGATGCCGTATCCGACTATCTGCGCGGCATGCAGGGCGCGATGATTGATATGTACCGGAACCCGGCCAAGCTGCTACGGCTGGTCGAGGAACGGTTCGAAGAAACCATGGACAGACTGAGCGCCATGCCTCCGGTAACCAAACCTACCCGGGCGTTAATGCCCCTTCACCGCGGTTCGGACGGCTTCATGTCGCTTAAACAGTTCGAAAAATTCTACTGGCCGTTCCTCAGGGACATCATGCTGAAGATGATTGAAAAAGGCATCACCCCCTTCCCCTTCCTCGAAGGTACCTGGGACCAGCGGCTTGAATACCTTAAAGAGCTCCCGAAAGGCAAAGCAGTCGCTCACTTCGCTTATTCCGACATGAAAAAAGCGAAAGACGTTCTCGGCGGCCACCTCTGCATTATGGGTGACGTTCCGTCTTCACTTCTCAACGCCGGCTCCCCCGAAGCAACCGCAGCTTACGTCAAAAACCTCATCGATTACTGTGGTAAAGACGGCACCGGCCTTATCGTCGCCAATAACACTATTAACCAGGGCAAACCGGCCTGCGTTAAAGCAATGATTGATACCGTCCTGAATTATCGGTACTAAAAGTAAATCTAACCGAAAACCGACCCATGTCTTCCCCGAATGCTCCGGCAGGAACGGGAAGACATGGGTTATAATTAACTTGGAAATCCTGTGAAGCGGAAAACCGAAGAGTTCGGCTTCTCCGGGGGAAGTAGATGGGTAAAACGCCGAAAGAACTGTATGAGGAAAGAGACGGCAGAATAAATGATGCCATCCAGCTTCGAATACCGGACAGGGTACCCGTCAGTCTGTCGTTCGGCTATTTCCCGGCCAGTTATACCGGCACCTCGTTCAAGAATGCCTGGTACGACTGCGATACATGGCTTGAAGTAACAAAAAAAACAGTCCTCGATTTCGCCCCTGACGGTCTTCTTCACATTCAACCTTTCACACCGGGCGCTGCCCTCGAATATCTCGACTTGAAACAGGTCAAATGGCCCGGCCACGGTCTGTCCGAGACTTCCTGCCACCAGATTGTCGAGGGCGAATGGATGAAAGCCGATGAGTACGATGCGGCTCTGGACAGCATGTCCGACTACCTGCTGAGGGTTTTTTACCCCCGCATCAGCGGCACGCTCGAACCCCTGAAAATGCTTCCCCCGATATCGTCGCTCGGTTTCAAATACGCCGGTCTGCTGACACTCGGCGAAGTCCTCGCCAGGCCGGAAGTCGCCGAAGCCCTCGCCAGGCTGCAACAGGCCGGGAAGGAATACGCCCGCATCCGGATTAAGACGATGACGTTTTACCAGGAAATCGAAAAACTCGGCTTCCCGATTACCGCTCCGGGCGTCAGTGGCGTTCCTTTCGATGTCGCCTCCGTCCTGACAAGGGGATTGACCGGAGCAATCACCGATATCTACCGCCAGCCGGAAAAGCTGATGGATTTCTGCGACCACAACCTGAAACAGATAATGGCAAAAATTGAAGTCATGACCACCGGCACGGTTAACCGTCGGGTGTTTATTGCGCTCCACCGGGGCTCGGACGGATTTCTTACCATCCCCCAGTTCGAAAAGTACTACTGGCCGGCTCTAAAAAAAGTCATGCTGGCTTTTATCGACCAGAATCTCATTCCCTGTCCCTTTTTCGAGGGGGAATGGGACCGGCGCCTCGAATATCTGCTCGAACTGCCGAAAGGCAAGGTACTCTGTCATTTCGCCCAGACAAATATGAAAAGAGCCAGGGAGGTTCTCGGCGGCCATCTCTGTATAATGGGAGGAGTACCGTCGTTCCTCCTCCAGGCAGGCTCCGTTCAGGAAGTGCAGGATTACTGTAAAAAACTGATTGATGATTGCGGAAAAGACGGGGGATTTATACTAGCAAATATGCCGATTGACTATGCAAAACCGGAAAACGTCAAGGCTATGATAGAATTTACCAAGGAATATGGAGTATACCGGTAAACGGACTCCGGTTGCTTCAAGCATGAAAGAGGGGACAATAGTTGAGTAAATACACGATAGTTTTCGAGCCGATTGGCCGAAAAGGAGACTGCAAAGACGACGAAACTCTACTCGATTGTGCCAGGAACCTGGGAATCGGCATCAGCAGCATCTGTGCCGGCAGAGGAACCTGCGGTACCTGCAAGGTACAATTGACCGAAGGCGAACTGACAGCGCCGACGAAGGATGAATTACGCAAGCTCTCGAAAAAAGACCTTGGCAATGGCTGGAGGCTTGCCTGCCAGGCATCTCCGAAATCGGACTGCCAGGTCATCATCCCCCCGGAAGGGTTAAGCGCTTCCGAAAGAGTGCACCTTGACGGTATGGAAACCTCTATCGCCTTCAACCCGCCGGTGAAAACGTACGCGATAAAATTGACCGCTCCCTCCCTGCAGGACCAGCAGGCCGACGCCGAACGCGTTCTGGCCGCCCTGAAAAAACAGCATAAGGTAACCTGTAAACGATTCGACACGATGGTGATACGTTCCATGTCTCCTCACCTCCGGGCCTGGAAATGGGAATGCCAGGTTTCGGTACGGGGAGATGAGGTTATCGGCATTTCACCAGTCGGCACCCGCCAGCTCGGCATGGCCTTCGACCTCGGAACCACCACCGTCGCCGGTTACCTGGTCGATATGGCAACCGGCGAAACGCTGGCCACGAGAGGGATGATGAATCCTCAGATTGGCTACGGCGAAGACGTCATCAGCCGA
>CAZOGR010000120.1:0-5074 GCA_964579355.1 uncultured Dehalococcoidales bacterium
TACTGCTATAAAGCCGCCGAACTCGGATTCACCGCAATAATGTATGACGGTTCGTTTTTACCGTATGAAGAAAACCTGGATACCACGAAAAAAATCACCGATGCCATGCACGCGAAAGGCATATCCGTCGAAGCCGAACTCGGTACATTGAAACGGCACGATACCCTCGAACAGGAGGCTGCTTCAACGAAACCCGATATCTACACCGACCCGGCCACAGCGGAGGAGTTCGTGAACTATACCGGCGTCGATGCCCTGGCGATTGCCTTCGGCGCTGCCCACGGCATCTATTTCAAAGAACCGGTACTCGATTTCGGCAGGCTCAACGAAATCAACCGCCGCATCGGCACGCCACTCGTCATGCACGGCGGCTCCGGCATCAGCGATGACGATTACCGGAACGTCATCTCTCTCGGTATCGATAAGATTAACTACTACACCTATATGTCGGTAGCCGGAGGACAGGCGGTGAAAACGTGGGTTAATCAACAGGAGAGAGTATTCTTTCATGACGTCGAACTGACCGCCGAACTCGCCATGAAAGACCACGTCCGGCATGCCATGAAAATTTTCTCCGGGATGGAATAGTGACGATGAAAAATGAAGACGGTTACGAACTGTGGTTGCGATATCAGAAAGTTGAAGACAACGAAAAACTGCTTCAGTATCGGCAAGTGATAAGTTCCGTCAGCATACGTGAAAACAGTCCTGCACGCGACGTCATCGAGTACGAACTGAAACTCGCCTTGCCGGCTCTACTGGATAGAGAGGTATCATTCCGGGAAGCCGCCCCGGGGGAAAATGAGGTAGTTATCGGAACGGCCGATACTATCGGAGAAGGTATTTCTCAGGCAGACCGGCAACATATGGGTGAGGAAGGATTTCTCATTCGTACCGGCAGCACCGGGATACTTATCATCGGTAATTCCGGTCCGGGCGTCATCCGGGGCATGTTCCACTTTCTGCGCCTTCTTCAGACGTACCAGAATATCGAGCATCTCGACATCATCAGCAGTCCGAAAATAAAGCGAAGGATTCTCGCCCACTGGGATAACATCGACGAGTCTTCCGAACGGGGTTATGCCGGCGGCACTATCTGGAAATGGTCCGAACTGCCGGATAAAATCGATTCCCGTTACCGTGATTACGCCAGAGCGTGTGCGTCTATCGGATTAAACGGGGTCATTCCGAATAATCCGAACGCGAAACCGGAGAGTCTGAGTGCCGACTACCTGAAAAAGACAGCCGCTCTGGCCGATATCTTCCGGCCGTACGGTATCCGAATGTATCTTTCAGCGACTTTCAGCGCTCCGATACAGCTTGGCGGACTTGCCACCGCCGACCCCCGTAACCCGGACGTTGCCCGCTGGTGGAAAGAAAAGGTCGATGAGATTTACCGATATATTCCGGATTTCGGCGGCTTCCAGGTAAAAGCATGGTCGGAGGGGCAACCCGGTCCGCAGAACTATGGCGCCGGACACCTCGAAGGCGCCAATATGCTTGCTGAAACCCTGCAACCCCACGGTGGCATCATCCTCTGGAGAGCCTTCGTCTACGACACCACAATCGATTCTGACAGGGCAAAATGCGCTTACAAGGAATTTGTACCGCTCGACGGTAAATTCGCTCCGGGAACGTTCATCCAGGTCAAAAACGGCCCGGTCGATTTCCAGCCGAGAGAACCATTCAGTCCCCTTTTCGGCGGTATGATGAAAACCCCGGTTGCCATGGAATTCCAGATAACCCAGGAATACTTCGGGCAGGACGTGCACCTTGTTTACCTGGCGCCGATGTGGAAAGAGGTGCTGGATTCGGATACGTATGCAAAAGGGAAAGGTTCGCCGGTCAGCAGCGTGACCGACGGCTCGCTGTACGGACATGAAGACTCGGTTATTCTTGCCGTCGCTAATACCGGCGCCGACCGGAACTGGTGCGGGCAGTTGTTCGCCCAGGCAAACTGGTATGCCTGCGGACGGCTGGCATGGGATACCGGACTGTCAGCCGAAACTATCTGCGAAGAATGGGTGAAAATGACCTGGTCGGTTGACCCTGCAATCGTCGAATCCATTATGAACATGATGCTCGGTTCGTGGGAAGCAAGTATTAACTATATGACGCCACTCGGCCTCCACCACCTCATGAAAGAAGGTCACCATTACGGCCCGAATCCGGGGTGGGACAGCGGTCCGAGAGAAGACTGGAACAACGTCTATTACCACAAGGCGGATAAAGAAGGACTTGGCTTCAATCGCAGCAGTACCGGCAGCAACGCCACCGGACAGTATTTCAGCCCGCTGCGTGAACAATTCGATAATCTGGAAACCTGCCCTGAAAAATACCTGCTCTGGTTCCACCATGTACCGTGGAGCTATCGCCTGAAATCGGGAAGGCTGCTGATGGATGAGCTGCGTTACCGGTATCAGTCCGGCGTCGATTACGTCACCGGCATGCGGAAGACCTGGGAGTCTCTCAAGGGGAAGATTGACGACCAGCGTCACAAACACGTCTCGAAAAAGCTCGAGGAACAGGAAGAAAACGCTCGTGAATGGCGGGATGTCTGTACGGAGTATTTCGGGACATTTGCCGATTCCGCCGACAAATAAGGAAAAGCCTCACACGATGAGTTACATTGTTCGTGTGAGGCGTACTCCAGTCAATCGTTCGCTATTTTTCGATAGTTACCCGAACGTAATCACATTCCTTAGCGCCTGTCCGTTGGCAGTCGATTCGATGGCTTCGTTTATCTTCTCCAGCGGATACCGTGCGGTGATAAGCTCGTCGAGCTTCAGCTTTCCTGCCCGGTAGAGGGCAATCAGTTTCGGAATATCGGTCTTGAGATTAGTCGAGCCCATGTACGCCCCGGTAAGCTGTTTTTCGGTGGCGATAATACCCATCGGCGAGAAACTGAGCTGGTCCTGTATCGGCGGCAGGCCGATGATTACGGTATTACCCCTTGCTCCGGCCATGTCCATGCCCTGCTTCATTGCCGCCACGCTGCCGACCGTGATAAAAACGTAATCGGCTCCCCGGCCGTCGGTCAGCTCGTAGATAGCTTTTATCGAATCCTCGCGTTTCGCGTTGACCTTGTGGGTAGCGCCGAATTTCATGGCATTATCCATCTTCTCTTCGAGAACATCCACTCCGATAATCGGATAAGCACCCGAAATAGCCGCGCCCTGAATGGCATTGATTCCCACACCGCCAAGTCCCATCACCACCACGCTGCTTAAAGCCGGAACTTTCGCCCGGTTGACCACTGCCCCGAATCCGGTAATAACGCCGCAGGAAATAAGGCAAGCGCTTTCGAGAGACATTCCGTCCGGCACCTTCATCAACTGCGAGGCGCTGACCAGGGCGTACTCGGCAAACCCGGAAACCTTGCCTTTCTGGTCGATGGGTTTCCCGTCCTTCGTCCGAAGACGCACGTTCTTCGAGGGAGCAAACCGAACCATGCATAAATGAGGCATTCCGGAAAGACAGTAGTAGCACTTCCCGCAGGAAGCCAGCGTCGTCATTACCACCGGGTCGCCGACCTTGAATTCGGTGACACCGGGTCCGATTTCCTCGACGTACCCTGCCGATTCGTGCCCGCCGACGAACGGCAGCGCTCCCGGCAGTTCGCCCTTGATATCATGGACATCGCTGTGGCAGACAGCCGTCGCCGCCAGCTTTACCCTGACCTCACCTTCCTGGGGAGCAGCCATCTCGATTTCTTCGATTACCAGCGGTTTCCCGAATTCCCAGGTAACAGCCGCTTTAACTTTCATCGTTTCCTCCTGTTTTTTTACTGGCTAATCTTCACGATATTTCGAATCACCTGTCCCTTCGAAGTTGATTCGATTGCCTCATTGATTTTCTCGAAAGGATAGTATCCGCTGATGAGTTCGTCGAGCTTTATCAGCCCGTCCTGATACAGTTCTATGATACGCGGGATATCGATATTCAGCCGGGTGGAGCCACCTCCACAGCCGGTCAATACCCTTTCTCCGCCGATGATATCGAAGACCTTGAACTCAATCGGCTCCCTGAGCGGAACGAGGCCGATGACAACGGTCATACCGCGCGGGGCAGACATGAAATACCCCTGCTTCAGAGCGGCGGCGCTGCCAACGGTGACGAACACCGTATCGGCTCCCCGACCGTGCGTCAGCTTTTTGACGGCGGCAATCGGGTCCTTTTCTTTGGCTGAATTTACCGTGTGAGTCGCGCCGAATTTTTTCGCCAGTTCCAGCTTGCTGTCAAGGATATCCACTGCTATCACCGGATAGGCTCCGCTGAGGGCGGCAAACTGAATGGCGTTCAGTCCGACGCCTCCTGTCCCCATTATCAGTACGCTTTGCAGCGTTTTGATATCTGCCCGGTTCACCACCGCGCCGTAGCCGGTCAACACGCCGCAGGAAACCAGTGCTGCTTTGTCCATCGGCATATCGGACGGAATTTTTACTACCTGCCGTTCGGAAACAACGGTATATTCGGCGAATCCTCCGACCGGGCCGGCCATCGGAGCCAGGTATGTTCCCGATTTCGTCTTGTGGTGCGGCGGCACCGGAGCGGCGTTTTCACAGAGATGCGGCCAGCCGATGGTGCAATAGTAACAATGGCCGCATCCCGAGGGTGTCGTCGAAAGAATCACCGGGTCACCGGCTTTCACGGTAGTGACTCCTTTTCCGACTTCTTCTACCCATCCCGATGTCTCGTGGCCGGGTACGCCCGGAAGCCTTCCGGGAAGGTCTCCGGATATACAGTGCAGGTCCGAGTGACAGACGGCTGTCGCATATACCTTTACCTTTACTTCGCCTTCTCCCGGCGGGTCGATATCGACTTCTTCTACCGATAGCGGTTTACCAAATTCATAACACACCGCTGCTTTCATATTTACCTCCTGATTCTTAAACGGAATTGTGCTGCGTTTCCGAATAGTATAGTATCTTGAGAATAGAATTTCCAGCCTTATAAACGAAAAAACCGGGGTCTCCTTGTAGGAGACCCCGGTCAGGTTGTTCATCTATTCCGTAACGGTCATCGCTTCGCCCAGCGTTTCTCCCCTGATATCCGGCTGGTAGTAGGAATATGC
>CAZOGR010000121.1:0-5051 GCA_964579355.1 uncultured Dehalococcoidales bacterium
AGGCAAAAGTCCGGCCTTTATCGCATTGGCTTCAACAATATCGGGGTTCAATTCCCCGATTATCGGGATGAATTCCTTGCCGATGACCGGTATTCCAAGTTTCCGAACTTCGTCCTCGATGAACGGGTCCAGTTCTTCGATGACGAGCAGCTTCTCCACTCGGGCGGCGAACTGCTTCACCAGCTCATCAGGGAACGGGTATACCGTCACCAGTTTCAGGTGGGAAGCTTCTTTGAATATTTCCCGGGCGTACTGGTACCCGACGCCTGAGGAAATAATACCCAGTTTCGTATCCGCCATGAACATTTTGTTCATCGGAAATTCGTTGTTGAGTTGCCGAAGCCTGATAACCCGTTCCTCCATGACGTACCGCCGCTGGCGGGCATTCGAAGGAACCATGACATACTTGGAAGGTGCCGCACGGAACCGTGCCGGGGGCAGGTCCGTTGGCCTTTTCTTATCGACTTCCACTACCGTCTTGCAGTGGGAAAGACGGGTCGTTGACCTCAGCATTACCGGCGTATCGTACTCCTCGCTGATGTGGAAAGCGTGC
Organism: uncultured Dehalococcoidales bacterium; assembly: GCA_964579355.1. Taxonomy (GTDB): domain Bacteria; phylum Chloroflexota; class Dehalococcoidia; order Dehalococcoidales; family UBA2162; genus MGML01. The sequence goes on from CAZOGR010000121.1 coordinate 554, forward strand.
TCCATCAACCGGTAGGCTTCGTCACTGTCGGTCGGTTCGTACATCGGTACTTTCGCAATACGGGCGAAATACCGGTTGTCCTGTTCTCCCTGCGAACTGTGCTGGCCGGGATCGTCGCACTCCACCACCACCAGTCCTCCGGCGACTCCGGTCGTTGCCGCCGCCATAAACGGGTCGGCCGCCACATTGAGGCCGACGTGCTTCATCGAAACCATTACTCGAACGCCGGTATATGCGACTCCCAGGCCCGCTTCCATGGCTACCTTTTCATTCGGCGACCATTCGGTATAGATATCCCCGAAAAGCGCCAGGTTTTCCATTATCTCGGTACTCGGCGTACCGGGGTAAGCAGTGCCGACTCTCACTCCGGCGTGATAGGCGCCCAGTGCTATCGCTTCGTTTCCTGATAAGAGTTTCTTCATCCGGATGTATAATTCCTTTCAAAAAATAAAGCAGGCGAATATGAAGCCGAACAGCCTGCTTTCCCAGAACCGGGACGGTGCTTCCATTATAACGGATAATTGCTTGTCAGTTCATCACCAGGGTGTTTTCGGGTCCTTCTTCAGGCTTTCGATTAGATTCTGCAAAGGCAGGGCAGCAATGGTCAACGGCTGAAAATTCCCGGTCGCGCTTAACTTGATAGCCAGTTTGGCGGCTACTTCGTCGCTGGGAGCTTCGAGGATATTGACGAAATCATACTGCCCGAGCAGGGCGAACTGGGTGTGTATTTTTGCTCCGAGAAACTCGATTTCCTTGTTGATTTCCAGAATCCATTCAGGGTCGTCTTCGAAGTTCTTTCTCCCTTTGTCGGTCAGTACCACAAGCTGCATGTAATATGACATGATAATCCTCCTTGTGCAAGATACCGGATTTGTTGTTCTGATGGTAAAGCTTTACACCCCGCATGTCAATCTGGTCTCCTGAAAAAACCGATACGGACTGCGTTTCACTACGCAGTCCGTATCCTGTCGGCTTATCAGCTCTTGTTCATCAGGTTATTTCGTCATCGACGCTTTCAGCGCCTCGTCTATCCAGACATATTGCGGCCAGGAATTAACCCAGAAGTAACCGATGCTTCTTTCGCCGGAGTAGTTCTTGACCCAGGGCCACCAGTAGTTGTAGCTGGGGTAGCTGGGACTGGGAATAACCCACGCCTGGTCGAGAACGTGTTTCAGCATCTCCCTGGTGAGTTGCATGGCGCCTTTTTCATCGGTGATAGCCATTGCCCCGATTTCAGCAGCCATCCGGTTGACGACCGGATCATTAATCATGCTGCTGTTCTGCCAGGCGCTTCCGGTAAGGACGCTGAACATCGGCCAGATGGACGGCGGCCCGGTGGCGCTGGTAATGAGATGTTCGTGCGTTCTGCCCATGTTGATGCTCAGATGAACGCCGGCTTCCTGGATATCGAGCTGCAGGTCGATGCCGACCTGTGCCCACATTTCCTTGATGATGGAGTAGTAGTCGGCTTCCGTCGAGATTAATGTCAGCTTGGCAGCAAACCCGTTGGGATAACCGGCATCTCGTAATAGCTGCTTTGCCTTCTCAGGATTGTACACGTACAACTCTTTAACCGATTCCGGGCAGTCCGGGTCATCGAGTCCGAGATACAGGTCTTTGTAAGCGAGGGTGTATTCGTACGGCCAGGTCAGAATCTGCCCCTGGTTATCGTATAAATCCCGTTCGATTGTCTCGAAGTCGGTCGCCATCATCATGGCTCGTCTGACATTCTTGTCGCTGAAAGGCGCAATATCGGTTCTCATGTGTATCGGTCTGACATGCAGGTTCGCCAGTTTAGCCTTGACGGAGCCGGGAGCGTTCTTGTCCAGTTGTTTGGAGTCTTCGTAAACCACATCCATTAACTGGTCGATTTTACCGGTTCTGAAGGCGGCCATACGGGTGGAAAGGTCGGGAATAATCAGCCACTTCACAGTATCGAGGTACGGTAACTGATTTCCCTTGCCGGGTCCGACCGGGTCTGTCATCCAGTAAGCAGGATTTCTCTCCAGGGTAGCAGCGCTTCCGACAACGTAATCGACCAGCATGAACGGGCCGGTTCCGACCGAATTCTTCCAGTCACGCATGTCACCGAATGTTTCGATAACTTCCTGCGGTACCGGGAACGTCGAGTCGTTGAACCGCTTAACCGCCTCGAGCAGGTTTGCTTTTGGTACGGTCACGGTGATTTCGTTCGGGCCGGTTTTTTCGAAGGTGGCGGTCCGGAGAACGGGATTAGCCCGGTAGATATTCGCCTGGGGTTCGGAAGTAACCCGCTTCAGTGTGAATAAAACATCGTCGGCCGTAATATCCCGCCCGGCAACCAGCCGGCTGGCGGCACTGTCCGGATTGACGGCAAAATTAACACCTTCCCGTATCGTGTAAATAATCTTCCCGGTATTATTCTCATTATCGACGACCAGTTCGGTCTTTTCGGCAATATAGCCCATCTTGTTTGCCCTGACGTCTTCACTGGTCGACCAGAGAGTATCGTTGCTGCCGTAACCGCCCGCGGGTCCTTTCGACCAGTCACCGTCCCAGAGCCTCTGATTAGTCAGGTCGAGGGTGATACCGCCCATAACGATGTCCATGGGATCAAAATACTGGACATCAGCGGCAGCGGTAAGGGTGAGGGTTCCGCCATAGCGCGGTTCATCATCGGACGTTGCAGCAGTTGTGCCTGTCCCGGTGGTTGTCTGCGTACCGGTATCGGTACCACCTGTCGTCGTCTCCGTTATCTTGACTTCGGAATCGGTGTCATCCGTTTCGATAGTCGTGGTATCCTGAGACGAACAAGATGCCAGTACCAGTGAAAAAACCATCAGACAGGCAGCGAATAACCATAGCGTCTTTTTTACCATATCGGTATCTTTCCTCCTGGATTTTTCGATACAAGGGTTAAAACATGACGTTTCAACTTGTCGCCTGATAAGGAAGGACGTTACAGATGTTCGATATTCAGGCAGGTTGTTGTTTTCCTCCACCTCCTTCCATCAGTCTCCCGGCTGCCCGATTCGTTTATCTCCCGATGATACGATGCCGGAGAGCTGATACTGGAATACCGGATAGTCATTACCTGAATGTGTTTACTAAATGTAACGAACCATGATATAACTACCTGACAATCCATCATAGCCGTCAACCCGCATATCAATATTGCTATTCTATCAATGATATCTCTGTATTATGTAAATATTTACTCACATCCAATTGACGCATTGTAGTAAATTTTCACAGTAAAGTCAATACAACGATAAACTACGAACGCTTGTTTGTTCCTGATTATCCATGTTTTTCGAAACAATGTTGCTGGCAGTTAACCTTCTCTGCGCCTGATAATGATTTGCAATTTAATCCTTCTTGTATTACGCTAGGGGCAAATCGATGAAAGGGGTATTTCTATGAAGGATTTCAAAGGGAGAGTTGCTTTTATCACCGGAGGAGCTTCCGGAGCCGGTCTCGGCCAGGCGAAGGTCTTTTCCGAGGCGGGTTGCAAGGTCGTCATCGCCGATATCCGCCAGGATCACCTCGATGAAGCGATGGAATATTTCAAAGCGAGAAAAGCTGACGTTCACCCGATTAAACTTGATATCACTGACCGTCAGGCCTATATCGCCGCCGCTGACGAAACGGAAAAAGTATTCGGCGCTCCTCCGACCCTGCTGATTCAGACCGCCGGCGTCAATACTTTCGGTCCGGCTGAAGCCTCGACATTCGAAGATTACGACTGGGTTGTCGGCGTCGATCTTAACGCCGTCATCAACGGCATGGTCATCTTCGTCCCCCGCATGATTAAATACGGCAAAGGCGGACACGTCGCCGCCGTCTCTTCCTGGGGCGGATTCCTTGCCTCTTCCGGCTGCACCCCCTATTCGGTCGCCAAAGCCGGTGTAAACATGCTTATGGAATGCTACTACCCGGCTCTCAAACCCTACGGCATCGGTGTTACCTGCCTCTGCCCAACCAACATCCGGTCGAACATCGGCGAAGCCGTTTACACCCGGCCGGAACATCTCAAGAATACCGGATACAATGTCAATGAAAAAACAATCGATTTCCTGCGTCAGATTCACGCCCAGGGAATGGACCCGGTCGAACTGGCACAACGGCTCAAGAAAGGCATCGAAGACGATGTCCTCTTTGTCCTGCCCTTCACCGATGACCCCGAAGAAGCCATGAAAGGCCACTGCGATACCCTCATGAAATACGTCACCGCCGAAGGCATGCGAAAGCTGGAAGAAGAAGCGGCAAAGAGAAAAGAAATGATGGCTAAGGCACCGGAAGCCAGCCTCTACGCGAAAAATGATGTCGGCTGGGGCAAAGCCAGGCCTGACCTTGACTGGGTAAAAGACGACGGAATGATGTAGTACCTGCTTCCTCGATTCACCGGCAGGAAAGAATACCGGTTAATAAGGAGTTGCTTATGACTGATACAAATACCTATGAAGTACTCAGCCCCTGGGCGGAGGCCGACCCGCTTCCGCTGAGAGGGCTGTCGCCG
>CAZOGR010000122.1:0-5002 GCA_964579355.1 uncultured Dehalococcoidales bacterium
GAGTATTCTCTTCAGTGGTGGTGACGTTTGCGGCAAGTACGAAATCGAAGGGATTTTCATCCGGGTCGTCACTGAGGACAGAGACCGTCACCAGTCTTTCTCCAAGTAAATAAGGAATAAACTGAACGGTAAAGCCGGTAGTTTCGCCCGGTGCCAGGACTGAAACAGATGGTTCCGCCGCCAACGTATATTCACAGGCACCTTCGAAAGTCACAGCCGGCGAGTATGGAGCGGGTTCGACCAGGGTAAGCGTTTCGATTCCGGCGTTGCGAATCGTATACGTTTTGTTGACCGGCGTGTTTGATTCGATATCGAAATCCCCGAAGTTCGTATCGTTCGAATCGCAGGAGGTATCGCCATCGGCAAGGGCGGTGCCGGACGGCCCGAGAACTTCTATATCCTGTCCGGGAATACTTACTCCCCTCACGGAAAAGGTAAAGAGACGGTTATCGGCGTCGTTACTGGCAATGGTGATATTGGCGGTCATCAGGCCGGCTTCGGTAGGGGCAAACCGTACGGTAAAGGTCGTGTTTTCCGAGCCCTGGACCACCCGGGCAGGCTGTGAAGCAATGTCGAACTGGGTACTGTTGTCACCGGTAACCGAGACATCTTCCTGAAGCTTCAAGTCCCAGGTTCCGCGGTTCTCCAGGGTAAAAACGACGTCCGTAACAGAGTTTTTCAAAATCGGCGGGAAGGTATAGCCATTGTCATCGAGGTCTTCGCCATCGAGTGAAACGTTCAGGTGAACACGGTTGTTGAAGTAGACGGCATTCCAGCCATCGCTGCCAATGAGGGCGAAATTACCGACAACGATGTCGTCATCGCCGTCATTATCGACATCTCCGAGAGCAATCGATTTCGACTGGTCATTCCCGGTACCGAAATTAACCGTCGTGTAATTCCGGCCGGTGCCGTCATTGATGTAGACGACATTCTGCCCGCCCAGATTGGCTTCGACGATATCGATATAACCGTCCAAATCCATATCCCGGCAGGCTATGGAAGCTGAACAGTCAGTCGTGCCGAACGGGATACGGTCGGTAAAACCGCCCGTTCCGTCGTTAAAGTACACGTAATTAAGTTCGTTGTTATTCGCCTGGACAATATCGAGGTGACCGTCTCCGTTCATATCGGCAACGGCCACCGAAGCGGTATCGACGATATCTCCGAACGGGACGACAGCGGTATCGAAAGTACCGTCGCCGTCATTGAAATACACCGCCGACGGCAACAGCCACAGACCGGCGACGATATCGACGTAACCGTCACCGTTCATATCGCCGACGGCCACCGAATTCGTATCGTCGAATTCGCCGTTAAAGGCGATGCCTTCCGAAAAACTGCCGTTTTCATTGAGGTAGACATAGCTTTCGTACCACGAGTTCCCTTCGATAAGGTCGAGGTCGCCGTCATTATCGACATCCCCCGAGGCGAGGGAATTCGTCACATAAAAGTACAGCCAGCCGGCGCCGAAAGGAGCGGAGGAAGAAGCGTTACCGGTGCCGTCGTTGAAGTAAACCGTGTTCTGAGTGAAAAAGCCTCCGGTGGCGGCGTCAGGAAAGCCGTCTCCGTTGAAATCGCCGACGGCAATCGCATCTTTCGTTTCCAGCATATCGTTACCGATTTCCGGATAAACGATACAGGGAGAATCGAAATTCCCGGAGCCGTCATTCAGAACCACTCCCTTGTAACCCGAACCGTCAATCCGGTCAACGCCGAGAATGACATCGAGGAAGCCGTCGGTGTTCATATCGGCAAGGGCGATAACGTTTGTCGAATCGGATTCGGTTCCGAACACTGCATTCGGATTGTCGTAACCATCAGAGGAAGGGGTGAACCGGAGTTCCTGAATCGCCGGTTGCCGGTCATAGCCGGAGTCTTCCACAGGAAGGGTTACGGACAGGCCGCCGTCTCCGAGCTGGCTTCGTTTCGCCAGAGCTGCCTGAGGCAGGGAAGCGAAAAGAGCCGTCAATAACAGCAGGTAAAATAATCGACGGAACAGGCGAAAAGGCTGGTTTTGCTTCGATGACGAAAGATTGCGCATGTATTTCTCCTGTCGGAAAAACGGTACTGTAAAGCGAGGATGTGTCGTTACCGAAAAGTATAACAAAGAGAAATTACAAATCAGGCAGGAATCTTATTCAAAGTATAAAAAATCCCAATAAAATTCTGACAATGTGGTAAAGGAGGATTAATTTGTTCTAACCTGAGGATTCATACCGGGAACTGAAAACGATACCGCTCCCTACCGGATTACCATACTCAAGCGGTCAGGTAATAGCCTACTCCCTGCTTGGTATGGATGATGCGGGGGTCTTTCGGATTTTCTTCGATTTTGTCACGAAGTCGCATTATGTATACCCGAAGGCTTTCCGTCGATTCAGGGTATTCGTTTCCCCAGACGGCATCGGCCAGGCGGGAGTAGGTTACGGTAGCGCCGGGACGATTCATCAATTCCGCGAGGATGATACTTTCGGTCCGGGTCAGGCTGATTTCGCGGCCATCCGAATACAATATCCGCATTACCGGCCGAAAATGCAATGTCCCGCAGGTGAGCGGTTTTTCCGAAGAGGAAGAACCAACCCGCCGTAACTGTACCTGGATACGGGATAAAAGTTCGAGGGGGCGGAACGGTTTAACCTGGTAGTCATCGGCCCCGAGTTCGAGTCCCCTGATAATGTCCGATTCCTCGTTTCTGACGGTAAGAATAATGACCGGCACGCTTGAAAAAGCCCTGATTTGTTTTAAAACCTCGTAACCGCTGATATCAGGCAAGCCTATATCGAGGACGACAACATCCGGATTTTCCTTTCTGACACAATCCAGTCCCTGTTTACCTTCCCGGGCAACGAATATTACCCCTTCCGGCCAGCGGATTTTTAAAGACAACCGAAGTGTTTCGGACAGTTCCTTATCATCTTCGATTAAGACTGCTTTCATACCGTTCGGCACCATGCGCTCCCTCATACATTACCTGTGTTTCCGATTATATTCTTTTATGTGTTTTTTTTCAAGGGTACAATCGTTCCTGACTACCGTATCAGGAAAGCAGTAAAACGGTACTATCTCACACATGGGGTTTCTGGACAAAAAAAGGCTCTCAGCAGTATACTACAGTCACCTGCGAAAGACAAACAGGCCGTTTTCAGCCGGAAAGGTTCAGGCTTGGAATTCAGTTTTTTTTCTCTTGCCCTTTTTGCGGGGTTTGTCATTGCGTTGACGCTGGCTGCGGTTATCCTGACGAGGCGGCCGGCTCCGGGAATTGTCCCTCTGACCTGCCTGATGGTAGCGGCATCGATATGGATACTGGCGAGCGCTTTCGAAGTTGCGGCGACCGATATCCCTGTAAAAGTAATCTGGAACCAAGTCAGCTATATCGGTATCACCAGTTCAGGCATATTCTGGCTGATTTTCGCACTCGATTACTCCGGTTCGTCCTGGTGGAAAAAGCCGAGGAATATTCTTCTGATAAGCGTCGTTCCTATCCTGACACTGGCGATGGTCTGGACCAACGACCTGCACCACCTTGAGTGGTCGTCAGTTCATATCGTCGACGGCCCGATGGGGCTGACATCTGTCTGGGGAAAAGGGACGTTATATTATGTCAACCCTGTCACTCAATACCTGTTATACCTGGCGGGAATAGTTGTTCTCTACCGCCTGGCCACGAAACGAACGATATACAGAAAACAGGTCGCCCTGATTATTACCGGCAATATCGTTCCTATCGCCGGCAACATTCTCTATGCTCTGCGAATCAACATTGCCGGCGGGGCTGATTTAACTCCTTTCTATCTGATTGTTTCGCTGATTATCTACAGTTTTGCCATTCTGTATTTCAGGTTCCCCGATATTTTACCGATAGCCTATAAAGCAATTGTTAAAAATATTCCGGACGGTTTGTTAATCCTCGATAATCAGGGGTACATTGTCGAGGCAAATTCCGTTGCCGGACAGATAGCAGGCAACGGAGGTAACCCCCTGACAGGGCAGTTGCTGTCTGACGTACACCCCGGCCTGCACCGGACAATTTCGGTTCCCGAAGAAATAAGGAATACGGAGCTTCAAACCGGTGATGACGGCAATCCAAAGTCAATCGAAATCAGCACCGTCCACCTGAGAGGCAATAACCGGGATATCATCGGAAAACTGGTAGTGCTGCATGATATCACCGACTTGAAAACGATACAACACCGGCTGGAGCTGCAGTACGAAAAGGAACACCGGCTGTCCGAATCTCTCGACAATGAGATAACCAGGCGCAGCCGATATACGCGGGCGCTGGTTCATGAGCTGGGCACACCTCTTACCACCATCATCGCTTCAGGCGATTTACTGAAAGACTTCATTACCGGTGAACCTCAGTCGAGTCTGCTTGGCAACCTGTCGCGGGCTTCTCTGAACCTGGAGCAGAGGATAAAGGAATTACTCGAATTAGCCCGGGGAGAGCTTGGTATCCTGAGAATAGAGCCGGAAAGAATTGACCTTGCCTCGGTAATCCGGGAAATAACGGAGGAAATGAAACCGGTAGCAGCAGCAAAGGGGATAAATATTCGAACGGAAGCAATCGACTCCGGACTGACGGCTTCAGCAGATAAGAGGCGCCTCCGACAGATACTCTTCAACCTGCTCAGCAACTCGGTTAAATTCTCTGACAGCGGCGAAATCATCGTTCGGGCAGAAACCTCCGACCGGGACTTTATCAGGGTCGATGTGGAGGATACCGGCAAAGGGATGGATAAAGAGCAGATGGAGCACCTCTTCGACCCGTATTATCGCCAGTCAAGGGAAGCAACAAGCAGTTCCGGGCTGGGTATCGGCCTCACATTGAGTAAAATGTACGTGGAGCTGCATCACGGGGAAATACAGGTGATGAGCGTTCCCGAACAGGGCAGCGTAATTAGCTTTACCATTCCCTCATGGAAAGAAGAGAAATAGTTTTTACCGGTACCAATGCGATACCCGGTTATGGTATAACATTCTCATTATCGAACAAGGAGGT
>CAZOGR010000123.1:0-4987 GCA_964579355.1 uncultured Dehalococcoidales bacterium
AATTCCTCCAATCAGAATAAGGTACCACGAAAAAAAACTATATCATATTATAGCAGGTTAAGCAAATTTCAGTCTCGAAACAAGTAAAATATCCCTGTTCGAGTCCAGTTTTTTTATATAGATTGCCACGGTTCGCCTGTTGACGGCGAAACTCGCAATAACGAACGTGGCATCTGATTGTTAACAACTAAAGGTCAATTGCTCTCGTAGCTATCGCTTCGAGAACGGTTTTCTTAAATTCATCGAGCGACTGATTGACCTGCCGGCCGGTACGGAGTCTCACCGAGACTTCGCCGGATTCAGCTTCCTTATCGCCGATTATCAGCATGTAGGGGACTTTATCGAGCTGCGCCTGCCTGATTTTCTGGTTCATCCGCTCGGGGCGGTCATCGATATACGCCCTGATATCCAGTTTACGCAGTTCTTTTTCAAGGCTGCGGCAGTAGTCGTTATGCCGGTCGGCAACGGGGATAATCATTGCCTGGACCGGAGCCAGCCAGACCGGGAAAGCGCCGGCATAGTGTTCGATAAGGACGCCGAAGAAGCGTTCCCAGGAACCGAGCAGTGCCCGGTGAATCATATAGGGACGGTGTTCCTGGCCGTCAGCGCCGATATAGGTCATGGCGAACCGTTCCGGCAGGTTGAAGTCGAACTGAATGGTCGACAATTGCCACTCCCGGCCGATTGCGTCTTCGACTTTCAGGTCGATTTTCGGGCCGTAGAAGGCTCCCCCGCCTTCGTCAACTTCGAAGGGCAGGTTCGATTCATCGATAATCCGCCGCAGGGCAGCTTCGGCGTCAATCCACCGCTGAGGTTCCCCGACCGAGTCTTCCGGCTTGGTAGAAAGGTAGACTTTATATTTCTGGAAACCGAAGGTTCTGAGGATGGAAAGCGAGAAACGCAGGACCTCGGTGATTTCGTCGTTCATCTGTTCCGGGGTACAGAAGATATGGGCGTCATCCTGGGTAAAGCCGCGGACCCTGAGCAGGCCGTGGAGCACGCCACTTTTCTCGTAGCGGTAAACGGTGCCCTGTTCCGCCCAGCGGAGAGGAAGTTCGCGGTAGGAGCGGGTTCTCGATTTATAGGCAAGGATATGGAAGGGGCAGTTCATCGGTTTCAGGTAAAATTCCTGTTCGTCGATGGTAATGGGAGCGTACATATTTTCCTTGTAGTGGTCGAGGTGGCCGCTGATATCCCATAACTTCGCAAGGCCGATATGGGGGGTATAGAGGATATCGTAGCCGTTGGCGAAGTGCTCTTTTTTCCAGAAATCCTCGACAATCGAACGAATCCGGCCGCCTTTCGGGGGAAGGATGATAAGGCCTCCGCCAATCTCTTCGGGGTTGAGGAACAGGTCAAGTTCGCGGCCAAGCTTCCGGTGGTCGCGCCGGGCGGCTTCCTCGAGTTTCTGAATATGAAGCTTCAATTCCTTCGGGCTGTCGAAAGCGATGCCGTAGATTCTCTGGAGCATGGCATTTTTCTCGGAGCCGCGCCAGTATGCGCCGGCGATGCTGCTCAACTTAAAGGCTTTTATCTTACCGGTCGATTCGACGTGAGGTCCCCGGCAAAGGTCGGTAAAATTACCCTGGCGGTAGGTGCTGATGGTGCCGTCTTCGAGTTCTTCAATCAGTTCCAGCTTATAGGGCTGGCCTGCGAACAGTTGCCGGGCTTCGTCTTTCGTGAGTTCCTCCCGGACAAACGGGGTATTCGACTTGATAATCTCGTTCATCTTTTCCTCGATGACGGGAAGGTCATCAGGGGTGAGAGAGCGGGGCAGGTCAAAATCGTAATAAAACCCGTTTTCGATAGCCGGGCCGATGCCGAATTTAGCGTCCGGGAACAGAGAAAGAACGGCTTCAGCCAGCACATGAGAAGCCGAATGCCGTATCATTTCGAGTCTTTCTTCCCGGGCATTTTTATTTTCTTCAGCGCACATTTTCAGGTACCTCTGTTTCTCCCAAATAAAAACCTCTCATCCGATTCAGGAACGAGAGGTCAGTTAACTGCCGTCAGGCCAGTACGAATACCAGATTCCTTCAGCTTGCGAAACAGCATTTTATAACGGGTGTTTCCGAATCCCTAACCCGATAATTATACCAGTCTCAAGCCGGATAGACAAGAAGCATCACGAAGAAACCGACCGGTTTATCCAGGTAAATTCAATCTGTCCGGAAGGCAGATACTATTCACATCGATTACTTTCACTCTTTAATACCGATTGATTTCAGCCATACTATATGTTAGAATATCGCTGAAAATGAATAACTCGCTTCGTTCCTCCTGGTTTAAAATTTGCTTTTATACCTTTACGGGTTCCGTAAAGGCCGGGGGGTTTTAGTTCGTTTTTCGCAATAACCGTATACAACAACCAATAAAAACCCTCCTTTCAGGAGGGTTTTTCAGTTTAGCGGATTGAACGGCAGGGATTTGCTATAATCAGCGGTAACCGGGGAAAGAATGATGAAGAAAGTACAACTGAATACCGGGAGAACCGGCTACGAAATCGTTATCGGGGCGGGGCTGCTGCGGCAGGTCGGCAAGCTGCTGAGGGAAAAGGGACTCGCCGGCGAAAAAGCGGTCATCGTCGCGGACTCGAAGGTCTACGGGCTGCACGGAAGCGTCCTGAAAGAAAGCCTCGAAGGTGCCGGTTTCCGGGTTACTGTACTCGAACTGCCGCCCGGTGAGGAACAGAAATCGCTCGAAACGGCGGGGATGGTATACGACCGCCTGACCGATTTCTACGCGGAGCGGAATACTCCCCTGCTGGCTCTCGGCGGCGGGGTTATCGGCGACCTGGCGGGGTTCGTGGCGGCGACCTACATGAGGGGGATACCGCTCGTCCAGTGCCCGACGACGCTGCTTTCGCAGGGAGACAGCAGTATCGGCGGCAAGACGGCGGTCAATCACGGGCGGATAAAAAACAAGATAGGCGTGTTTTACCACCCGAGGCTGACCGTGTCCGATATCTCCGTATTGAGGACGCTGACACCGAGAGAACTGAGTAACGGGCTTTCGGAAATCATCAAGCACGGGGTAATACTGGACGCGGAGTTTTTCGGCTACCTCGAAGCGAACATGGAGAACATCAGAAGGCTCGATGAAGAAGCGCTGGAGTACACGGTCGCGCGTTCAGCGGCAATCAAAGCCGGCGTCGTCGAACAGGACGAGTTCGATACCGGGCTGAGAAACATCCTGAACTGCGGGCATACCGTCGGGCACGCCATCGAATCGGTTTCCGGCCTGCGGTTCTGGCACGGCGAAGCGGTGGCAATCGGCCTGCTGGCGGAGGCGAAGATATCCCGTGAGATGGGGTATATGAGTTCCGAAGATGTCTCCGGGATAGAAGCGGTGCTGGCGGCAGCCGGGCTGCCCTGCCGGCCGCCGGAACTCGATACCGGGCAACTGCTCGAGGCGATGAAGCACGATAAAAAGAATGTCGGCGGCAGGATACGCTTTGCCCTGCCGGTTGGAATCGGAGAAGCGAAAATCACCGATGACGTCAGTCAGGCAATGATAGAAAAAGCGCTGGTGAGTTAAGATGAACAGACCGAAAATCTGCTGTGCTGTCGTTAACGACGACAGGGAAGCATTGAAAAAAATAGAAGCACTCGTCGACCTCGTCGAGATACGGATCGACCTTATCGGCGATACGTGGGAGAAACTGGTCAGGACGCTGGAAAAGCCCTGGATAGCCACGAACCGGACCATCGAGGAAGGCGGAAAATGGAGCGGGAACGAAGCCCGAAGGATAGAAAAGCTGTTACTGGCGATAGAGCTGGGGGCCGAAATGGTCGATGTCGAATTCAAAACGAAGAATCTGACCAATATCGTACCCCTGGTAAAAAAGAGGGCGAAATGCATTCTTTCATTCCACGATACGCAAAAAACGCCGTCCCTGCATGAACTGAAGGAAATCGTAAAAGGCCAGGAAAAAGCCGGGGCTGATATCTGCAAGGTGGTAACGACCGCGAAAACTTTCGAAGACAACATGAAGATACTCCGGCTCATCAGCGAATTTTCCGGGAAAAGAATCGTTGCCTTTGCCATGGGGCAGGCAGGCCAGGTCAGCCGGATAATGTGCCCGCTGGTCGGCGGCGACTTCACCTACGGTTCGGTCAGCGAAGGAAACGAATCGGCTCCCGGACAGGTAACCGTCAACCAGTTGCTCAGCATCTACGAAATGATGAGGAACGGAGAAAAATGAGTAACCGTATTTCAGGCACCACCGGTATCTGCGGGATAATCGGCGACCCGGTCGAGCACACCCTGTCGCCGGCGATGCACAACGCGGCGTTTGCAGAAACGGGACTCGACTACGTGTACGTTCCGTTCACCGTGAAACCGGACAGGCTGGCAGAGGCGGTCGCCGGGTTGAAGGCCCTCGGAACGGCCGGTTTCAACGTGACGATTCCCCATAAAGTCAACATCGTTCCCCTGCTCGACAGGCTCGACCCGACCGCGGAAAGAATCGGAGCGGTCAACACCGTCGTCAACGAGGGCGGCAGGCTGGCCGGGTACAATACGGACGCTTCCGGATTTCTCCGGGCGTTGCTCGAGCGGGGTATCGAACCGGCGGGAAAGAACATCGTCGTACTCGGAGCCGGAGGGGCGGCGAGAGCGGTCTCGTACATCCTGGCGGAAAGAAAGGCGAACATAATGATACTGAACCGGGCTTCCGGCCTTGAGCGGGCGTCCGGTCTCGCGGAAGCGATTACCGGCAGTACCGGCAGCCGGGCGGAAGCCCTGGAACTGAACGATGACAACCTTGAAATCAGCCTGAGACAGGCCGATATCCTCGTCAACACCACCAGTGTCGGCATGACTCCCGATACGGAGAAATCGCCGGTACCGGCAGCGTTTCTCCGGCGGGAGACGGTCGTATACGATATCGTCTACCGTCCGGTAATGACCCGGCTGCTGCGCGACGCGGAAGCCGCCGGAGCAACGATAATCACCGGCATCGACATGCTGGTTTGGCAGGGGGCTA
>CAZOGR010000124.1:0-3506 GCA_964579355.1 uncultured Dehalococcoidales bacterium
GGCTTTCTCGATTCCGGAGCAGGCCTGTGCCGGGTTCCGGTGAGAATGATTATTATCTGAAGTAATGATAATTCATAACAATCTAAACTCTTTTACTCAGGGCTATCTATTTTACGGCTGTTTGTGGTAAAATCAGTTCTGAAATCCCGGCGTTTCGCGGTAAAGCATACTCTGAATGCGCCTTGAAGGATTGTCAACATGAAAAAGTGGCTGATGATAACAAAGGCGCCCTTTCTGCCGTTAGCGGTGATACTGGCGTTCCTGGGTACCTCGATAGCTTTCTACGACGGGTTTTTTCATCTCGGTCATGCGTTGCTGGCGTGTTTGGGAATCGTCATCGGCCATATCAGCGTCAACGTTTTCAACGAATACTTCGACTATAAAAGCGGCATTGACCTGCGTACAAAACCGACTCCGTTTTCCGGAGGAAGCGGGGCCATGCCGCAGGGGTTGTTCACCGAGAAGCAGGCGTTATGGCTGGGGATTACTACTTTCGCCGCTCTTATACCAATCGGGATATACTTTCTTTTTGCTGCCGGGATACTACTGTTACCGCTGCTCATAATAGCTGCCTTTTGTATCGTTCTCTACAGTCCGTTTATTCTCAAGCGTTACTGGCCGGAATGGTCACCGGGCATAGGTCTCGGCGTCATTACCGTTCTCGGAACCTATTTCGTCATTACCGGAGAATACCATCTCCACGTTATCATTGCCACGATTCCCTCGTTTATCCTGGTGCACAATCTTCTATTACTGAACGAATTTCCTGATTTTAAAGCGGATAGCGGGGGAGGCCGAAAGACGACGCCCATTACCTGGGGAAAGAAGAAAGCCGCCAGACTCTATGTAATCATGACGGTACTGGTGTATGTTGTTCTCGTTGCCGGAGTCCTTACCGGACAGATGCCGGCACTTGCCCTGCTCGGCCTGCTGACGATACCCATGGCCGTGAAGGCAATTCGGGGTTCGCAGTATTACGACGATTTGGAGCGTTTCCTGCCGGCGATGTCAGCCAATGTACAGGTCGTGCTTTTCACCCAGTTGCTGATGGGAGCCGGTTATTTTCTATCGAATATTTTAGGGATTGGATTGTTATGGCAATAGACCTTATCTTACTTCACGCTCCGAGCGTGTACGATTTCCGAAAAAAAACCATTCTCTACGGGCCGGTGAGCGACCTTATTCCGCCCTCCCCCGTTTTCGAGATGTATCCAATCGGCCTGACGAGTATTGCCGAATACCTCGAAAAAGCCGGCTACCGGGTGCGAATCGTCAATCTCGCAGTGAGGATGATGCGGGACAGGAACTTCGACGCCGAAGCGATGATTAAGAAGCTGAAAGCTCCGATTTTCGGCATTGACCTTCACTGGATGGTGCACAGTCACGGTTCTATCGAAGTCGCCCGTCTGGTGAAAAAATACCACCCGGAATCGAAGGTCATCTTCGGGGGATTTTCATCCACCTACTTCCACGACCAGCTTATCCGATATCAGGAGATAGATTTCGTCCTGAGAGGCGATTCTACCGAGGAGCCTTTCCGGGAGCTGATGGACTGTCTCAAACAGGGAAAAGAACCGGACGCCGTACCGAACCTGACCTGGAAAGATAAAACCGGAACGGTGAAGGTGAACCCGTTCACCAATATCCCGTCGGACATCGACGATGTCATGGTCAATCATTTCAACGGTGTGATGAAAGCGGTTATCCGGTATAAAGACCTCATCAGCTACACGCCGGTCAGCGACTGGCTGCGGTATCCGATTACAGCGGTTATCACCTGCCGGGGCTGCAATCACAACTGCGTTATCTGCGGCGGGTCGAACGCTGCCTTCAAGAATTACCACCACCGGGATAAAACCGTTTTCAGGTCGCCGGAAGTTATTGTCCGGAACCTGCGGCAGATAGCCGGTTTCAGTCGCGGCCCGATTTTTATCCTTGGGGATTTGTATCAGAACGGCCAGGAATACGCGGCAGAAATCCTGCGGCTGATAAAAGAAAGTCCGGTAAAGAACCAGCTTATCTTCGAGTTGTTCGCCCCGGTGCCGAAAGAATCCCTGCAGCGGATTGCCGAAGCCGCCCCCGGTTTCTGCCTGGAGATATCCCCGGAGTCTCACGATTACAAGGTGAGAAAGCGGGCCGGCCGGAATTATACCAATGAAGCCCTCGAACAGACGATTGCCGATGCCCTTGAGGTCGGTTGCAGCCGGATGGACGTTTTTTTCATGACCGGCCTGCCGGAACAGGATACGAAATCGGTGCTCGATACGGTCGATTACTGCGGCCGGCTGATGGAACGATTTAACGGCGACAAGCGGCTGGCGTTTTTCCTGGCGCCGATTTCCCCGTTCCTCGACCCCGGTTGCCTGGGCTATGAGCAGCCGGAAAAATACGGGTACAAGGTGTTTTTCCGCGAAGTCGAGCAGTTCCGGCAGGGGCTTGCGGCGCCAAGCTGGAAATATTCGCTGAACTATGAAACCGAGTGGATGACCCGGGACGAGATAGCCGAGAGCGGTTACGAGGCGATACTCCGGCTGGTCAGGCTGAAAGCGAAGTACGGCATTATCCCGCCGGACCTGGCTGAAGTGGGAATCAGGCGCATAGAAGAAGCCCGGGAGATGATGCACCGGATTGACGAAGTGCTGGCCGGGGATAACATCGAAGAAGAACTGGCGAAATTGAAGCCGGAAGTTGACCGGATAAACGCCTTCCCCGTCAGCGAAAAAATTCACCTCGAACTGCCGATGGGCAAAGAAAAACTGCGTGTTCTGAACTCAATCCGGACACTGATTACCGGCCGGGGATAGGCAGCCGCAGAGGGTTATTTGTCTTCGATAACGACAGCGGTCCCGTACGCCAGGATTTCGGAAGCGTTCTGCATGACCAGCGAGGTGACGAACCTCATGGTAATAACGGCGTTCGCGCCCATCGATGCGGCGTCTTCCTCAAGTCGCTGGAGGGCCTGTTCCCTCGATTCGGCCATCATTTTCGTGTATTCGGTTATCTCGCCGCCGACGATGCCCCGTAATCCGGCCATGATGTCCCTGCCGATATGGCGGGCGCGAATGGTGCTGCCTTTAGCCAGGCCGATGGTTTTAACGATTTTTTTACCTTCGATTGATTCGGTCGTTGTAATTATCATTTGTCCACCTTTTTAAAGTTTTCGGTTTTTGCCTGTTTCATCCGGTCCCGGATGACGATAAGGAGCAGTGTTACCCCACCGACAGCGACGATTCCGACAAGAATCCTGAATACCGGCGGAATGAGGGCAGAAAAAAAGAAGTCACGGGCAATGAAACCGATTACCCCCAGCAGGGCAAGACCGATGATGATAAAAATGGCGTTTATCATATCACTATCTCCGGTTAAGCGGTTCAAACGGCAGGTTGACGACAGTGGCGGAGGGGGTGGGATTCGAACCCACGGTTACCTTGCGATAACAACGGTTTTCAAGACCGTCTCCTTAGGCCTCTCGGACACCCCTCCCGGATATCAATTCTACTGTATAA
>CAZOGR010000124.1:3606-4955 GCA_964579355.1 uncultured Dehalococcoidales bacterium
GGTTTTATCGGGTCGCATTTATGTTATCGCCTGGCTGAGCGGGGATACCGGGTGGTCGTCATCGACGACCTTACTTCCGGAAAAGAAGAAAATATCGCTTACCTGCTGGAAAACGGGAGTGCCGAGCTGATACGGGGAAGCATTACCGATATATCTTTGCTGAATAAAGCCTTTGCGGGTAACCGGTTTGTCTTTCACCTTGCCGCCATGGCCAGCGTTCCGATGAGCGTGGAGGACCCGCTGGGCTGTCACGAGATAAACGCAACCGGGACGTTGAAAGTGCTGACGGCAGCCAGGGATGCGGGAGTGAAAAAGATGGTATGCATCTCGTCCTGCGCCATTTACGGCGATACGAAGGTATTACCGATTGCTGAAACCACTCTGCCGGGACCACAGTCACCCTATGCTGTTTCGAAGCTGAACGGCGAACATTATTGCCGGGTATTCACCAGCCTGTACGGTTTTCCGACCGTCAGTATCAGGTTTTTCAACATTTACGGGCCCCGCCAGAACCCCGATTCCCAGTACTCGGCGGTTATCCCGCTGTTTATCAAAAGGGTGCTGGCCGGGAAGGCTCCGTGCATCTACGGCGACGGTGAGCAGACACGTGACTTTATTTACGTGAAAGACGCCGTCGATGCCTGTATTCTCGCCGCCGAAAGCGAGGCTTCGGGCGAATATAATGTCGGGAGCGGTATCAGCACCTCGGTGAACGACCTTGCCCGGAGTATTATCAGGCTGACCGGAAAAGACAGCGAGCCGGAATATCTGGCGGAACGGGCCGGCGATATCCGGTTCAGTTATGCGGATGTTACCCGCCTGAAAAGTCTCGGTTTCATACCCCGCTACACGCTGGAAGAGGGGTTGAAGGAAACGATTTCCTCGATGCGGTGAAGCAGCCTGCGTTCGTTCGTTCGAATCTTGCCAAAGGAACGCAGGTATGTAATACTAATTTCAATCGATTCATATTCATACTATGAAAGTAAAGGAATTTCCACGTGAAAAAGCTTAACATTTCGCCGGCTTTGATAACCGGCATCCTGCTGGCAATCATCAGTGCCGTCGCCTTTATCTTCAGGGTAACCTACTCATTCGGCGAGATATTCAAGGGCGACTGGATAAAGTACAACGGAGCCGATGCCTACTTCCAGATGAGGCTGGCCGATGTGAACGCGGCCCATTACCCGCACATGCCGTCGTTCGACCCGTATTTTATCTATCCCGGGGGCGGGGCGGTCGGAGGCCTTAATTATTTCCCGAGGATAATCGCCAGTATTGCCAGCCTGTTCGGTATCTTCAACCCCGATCAGAGAGCTCTCGATATTGCCGGGGTCTTTATTCCTCCGATA
>CAZOGR010000125.1:0-4889 GCA_964579355.1 uncultured Dehalococcoidales bacterium
AGGTGCCGGTCATGCTCACCCTGGTGGCGATTGCCAACCGGACGAGGCACTGGTTCAAAGAGAGGACGAAATAAAAACACGTTAACGGGTGAAAAGAAGGAAAGGCTGATATCCTCCTCAATCATTCCGACGCAAGATAATATCCAGCCTAAATCCTGAAACTTTCCCGGCAGCCGGCGTACTGTTCCCGGAGTCTGCTAATCATTAAGTTCTTCGGTTATCAGGTAGATGTTATTGCCTTTTCTCACCGGGTAGCTGAAGCGGTTAGCCGATTCGAACATTATGGCAGCGATTCCGTACTCATCCGGTTTCTCCAGTCCCGCCGGGTCGATGGTGCTGTACCTGTTTCCTTCAATGCCGTCAGCAACGACGAATAGCTCGTTTGCCGGCGTTGTCACCCGGAAGGCATAATGCCGGCTGTCAGAGCTGAAAACAAAATCCGAAATAAGGTCGTATTTTCTATCTTTCTCTCCGTTTATCACGACCAGGTACGGCGTTTTTTCGGCGGTTAACATCCGGAATTCAACATACGCCAGCCTTTTTCCATCCGGGCTGAACTGGAGGCTGACTATGGTACCGTTCGTAACTTCTTCCGGTTCATCGTTCACCGCCACGTAGCCCGGATTCGTCCCTGTCGTGACATTGACCGGTTCCTGATACGAATACGCCAGGTTTGTACCGTCCGGACTGAAAACGAGAGCCGGAGCAAACTTTAACGCCTGTTTTTTTACGTATCGTTTCCCTTCAATCCCGTCCGCGACGATGAAAATCAGTCCTTCTTTCTCAGCGACATATGCTAAGCGGTTGCCGTCCGGGCTGAAGGCAATGGTACCGATTTCCTCATAGTGATTACCGGGGTTGTTTCCCTCCACGATAAACCAGTCCGGGCCGTTTCTCGCCGAGTACACCATGCGTTTACCATCCGGGCTGAAGACAACCGGCCCGATTTCATCATACCAGGCGCTGTCGTTTCCTTCATGGGCAACCGACTGTTTTCCGTTCCGGGTCATGACATACGCAAGGTCTTTACCGTCCGGGCTGAAGACAACGCTGTGCCTGGCGGAAACCTCCGTCCCGGCAGCGTTATGCCGTTTCCCGTTCAGGTAGATATTCCCATCCGCTATATAAGCGACATGCTTGCTGTCCGGGCTGAAGACAATTGCATCGATGGTTGTATAGCTGCCGCTATCCTCTCCGTCGATTATGACGTGCCACTCGCTTTTCGCGGATGAGACGGTACCGAACGATTGCGCCTTAAAGGCTGTCCGGCTGCTGTCAGGGCTGAACATGCCGAAGGTAATGACGACCTCGTCATAACTGGTACCAATGGTTTCTTCGTTAATGACAACCTGCCTCTTCCTGTCTGTTTCCGTGAAATACGCCACCTGTCTGAAGTTCGGGCTGTAAACCACCGGGGAATAGACGGATTTACCACTGATATCGCAGATAAGCGTTTCCGAGACAACCGTTCTCCGTGCTTCCCGTTCCGTTCGCCCGGGGTTACACCCGGCGGTCGTTACAACCAGGGTCAAAACTATCAGCGCGGCAGAAAGTAATCCTTTCTTCATGATAACCTCTCGGTATGCCTCATATCAGTAGTTATCGGATGTTCATAAGTCAATCAGAAAAGGAGGAGAAAGTCAACTCAATATGAATGGAGACTGGAGTTCGGTCTTCAGGTATTGGAAGAAAGATGACGGAGGGTATTCAAGACCTGCATAATTTACAGAAAAGAGGCATATCTTACATCAGGAAGGGATTAATAAGTTCGTTGATGTTTTAAAATCCCTCTTACTCTCCCTTTCAAAAGGGAGAAGCTGCCTCGTCTGCCTCACTTCAAACTTCCGGAGAGGGCTTTTTCAGACACCCTTTGATAACGAATAAAACACCACCGGGGTGAAATTACCGGTGTTATATCCTGAAACTTTCCCGGTAGCCGGCGTACTTTTCCCGGAGCTTCGGCTTTTCTATCTTGCCGGTGGGGTTGCGGGGAACCTTGTCGAAGAAGACCTTCCTCGGTCTTTTGTAGCGGGGGAGGTGTTTTTTACAGAAATCGTTTATCTGCTGCTCGGTAATCGTCTGCTCCGGCTGGGGGTCGATGATGGCGGCGGCGATTTCTCCAAGCCTGTCGTCCGGGATGCCGATAACCGCGACATCGTACACGCCGGGAAATTCCCGAATGGCGTTTTCGACTTCGACCGGGAAGATATTTTCCCCGCCGGTAATGACGATATCCTTCTTCCGGTCCACCAGGTAGATGAAGCCTTCCTCGTCCGTCTGCGCCATGTCGCCGGTGTAGAGCCAGCCGTCTTTGAGGGTCTCGGCGGTCTTTTCCGGGTTCCGGTAGTATTCCCTCATGACGCTCGGGCCTTTGACGATGAGTTCGCCGACCTTCCCCTGAGGGACGTCAACGCCGTTTTCATCGACAATGCGCGTCTGCCAGCCGTGCCCGGCTTTGCCGATTGCCCCGACCTTCCGCTCGTTCTCCAGCCCGAGGTGAACGCAGCCGGGGCCGGTCGATTCGCTGAGGCCGTAGGTGGTGTCGTACTGCATCTCCGGGAAGTACTGTTTCCAGCGTTTGACGACACTGGGGGGAATCGGCTGCGCTCCCATGTGGAGCATCCGCCAGCAGGAAAGGTCGTAATCGGCCGGCTTCAGTTCGCCCCGGTCGAGAGCGCTGAGTATATCCTGCGCCCAGGGCACGAGCATGAACACGACCGTACCCCGTTCCCGGTGAATGGTTTCGAAGAGGTTTTTACTGCTCATCTCGGGAAGGATGGTAGCCCTGCCTCCGACGAGCAGGCTTCCCAGCCAGTGAATCTTGGCGCCGGTGTGGTAGAGCGGGGGAATGAGCACGAAATTATCTTCGTGCCTGATTTCGTGGTGAATGTTTTCGGCGACGGCCGCTGCTGCCAGGTTGGCGTGAGTCAGGAGAATCGGCTTCGGCGAGCCGGTCGTGCCCGAGGTGAAGTACAGCCCGCAGGGGTCGTCGTCAGCAATATCGACGACCGGTACGGTCACCGGGGCGTTTTCGAGAAAACGGTCGAGGCTTTCCATGCCGTCCGGGACGTTATCGGCCAGGCAGATGAACGATTCGATAGTCGTCAGCCGGTCTTTGACTTCTCCGACCCGTTCGATGAATTCCTCGCCGAGGAACATGGCTTTTGCCTCGGCGATATCCGCGCAGTAGAGCAGGTCGGCAGCGGTAAAGCGGAAGTTGAGCGGCACCGCCCAGGCGCCGGTCCTCAATATGCCGAAGTATATCTCCAGCCAGGAGAGCGAATTCATCATCCAGAGGATGACCTTGTCGCCTTTCCCGACACCCCGGGCGATGAGGGCACCGGCAACCCGGCTGGCGTTTCCGTCGAATTCCTTCCAGCTTCGTTCCAGGCGTATCCTGCTGTCCGGCCGGAATTCTACCAGGGCCGGTTCGTCCGGGTATTTCGCCGCGTTAGCAGCGAGCATGTCGGTGATTTTCACTTTCTCAACCTTTTCACCTGAATCAATCAAATCGCATAAAGCCAGTTTTTCGAGATTGCTTCGGTTCGCCTTTTAACGGCGAATCTCACAGACACAGGTTCAAGTAATTGAAACGATAAACGAAGGATATGAAATGAAAAAAATTCATAAATCCCTCTTAATCTCCCTCCGATAAATCGCGAGTCTTCGACTTTACAAAAGGGAGAAAATATCCTATGTTACATCTCAGATATACTTCTTTTATATCATCGCTTTACGGCAGGCTTCGTAACCGAGGTCGAAGGCTTTCAGGTTGACCGGGGCAAGTTTCGCGGAGAACCGGTTTTTTATCTCCTGTTTGACCGTGTCTACCTTAATCGGCAGTTTCTCCTGCCCGAACAAAGCTCCCAGCATGACGACATTAGCCGATTGCTGGCTGCCGGCTTCGATAGCTATCTGCGTGGCATTGAGCAGAATCACGTTCTCCGTCGCCAGTTTCAACTTTTCGACAATCGTCTCCAGTTCCGGGTAGGTGCTGCCAAGCGACGCTACCGAGAACGGCACGACCTTTTCCGTGTTGAGAATGACCAGGGTTGAGCCGGTCACGTTATTGATATTCCGCAGGGCTTCGGACGGCTCCATGCCGACCAGGACATCCGTCTTGCCCGTCGGCGCCAGCGGTGCCAGGGCTTCGTCTCCCAGCCGTATCGTGCTCGATACCGAGCCGCCCCGGACGGCCATGCCGAGGACTTCCGAGCCTCTCACATTGATACCATCGGCGACGGCCGCGTTTCCCAGCAGTTCGGACATCAGAATCACGCCCTGTCCGCCGACGCCGGCAATGACGACATTGAATTCTTTTATCATCGGTTTTACTCCTGTGTTATTGCCTTGAACGGGCAGATTTGGGCGCAGAGGCTGCAGCCGTTGCAGAGGGAGGCATCGATAACCGATTTCGTTCCCTCTTTGCCGATTGCCGGGCAGCCGAGCAGTTCGACGCAGGCGTTGCATTTATCGTTGCACTTTTCTTTGTTGATCTGGAAGGGAACGATTTTCTCGCCCTTCGCCCGTTTCTGCCGCTGGTCAATCATAGCGCAGAGCCGCCTCGAAATCACCACCGAAGGCCCTTCGAAGCGAATCGCTTTTTCAAGGGTATCAATAGCCTTTTTTAGGTCGAAGGGGTCGACCACCTCGACGAATTGCACTCCGCAGGCCCGGGCGACGTCTTCAATCTTTATCGCCGGAGTTTTCTCGCCGGTTGCCGTTTCGCCGGTGCCGGGGTGGGGCTGGAATCCGGTCATGGCGGTAGCCGAGTTATCCATAATCACCATGGTGATGTTCGCCCGGTTGTAGACGGCGTTGACCAGCCCGGCCATGCCGCTGTGGAAGAAGGTTGAATCGCCCATGTGGGTGACAATCGGATTATCGAT
>CAZOGR010000126.1:0-4849 GCA_964579355.1 uncultured Dehalococcoidales bacterium
TAGTTAAGGCATTCTCTTTCCTGTTAACCAAAACCGAACAGTACTCGGGGTAATGATTATTTTTCTGCGAACCGTACTGTCCCACTCTCATTATTTGTGTCTCGTAATACTTGACTCCATGACCCGCTCTTACTACAATATCAATCAGGCCGGGATGGCGGAATAGGCAGACGCAGCGGACTTAAAATCCGCCGCCCTAAAAAGCGTGTGGGTTCGATCCCCTCTCCCGGCACTACTTGAAAATAACTCCTGCATCAGCGGGAGTTATTTTGTTTTACCCCCGCAATAACATCCCGCTTAATCGACTGGTCGACCCGGTGCTCGAATTGCGCATAAGCCCCTTCGTTCTTGACGGAAAGTCCGTGCGCTTCAAGGATCCCGGTCATCGTTTCGCGGTTGAGGACATGGCTGTTCCAGGCCAGGACGAGGCATCCTCCCGGGCACAGTACTTCCTCCCATGCCGGTAAACAGGCTTTGAGAAGCTCCGCCGGATTTCGCGTGAGCGAAGACCGCTTTTCGTTCGTGATATTCCCGTGCTGGATGCCGTACGGCAAATCGCCGACAATCATGCTGAAAAAATCCTTCGGATAATACGCGCTTGCATATTGCGAGTTCCCCGCAATAAACTCCGCCGTGGTAATACTCCCCTCTTTTTGTTCCTGTTTTGTCCGGCCGATTTTAAAGGTGTGCCGGACTGATGAAAATGACTTGTTCGGCCCGGACAGCTTCATCGTTTTCATCTCGAACTTGTATCTCTTCAACTCGATAAACTTTTGAAAAAAATGGAACGCCTCCGAAACGGGTTTTTCCCCGATTTCGATACCATAGACGTTGAACCCCCTGATTAACCCTTCGAAGAGCGTTGTCCCCTTTCCTGATACCGGGTCAAGCAGGTTCAGGTTATCCGGACATGACTGGGTCGAGAAGGCGATATTTATCAGCATCCGGGTGAACAGCTCGTTTGTTTTCCCTGTGTATTTCAGAATCTCGCTGATACCGGTATCGATGTAGCTGACGTTCGTTTTTTGAATCGGTTTTAAGGACACATCATTTTTACTCTCGTCAAGCATATAGAGAGCGTAGGCGAAGGAGAGTTCAGACAGTAATGTAATATCCGTACCGGTCAGTTCGCCCGGCGTCTCGAACGTCAGGTAGCTGATGCCGGCGATGAGTTGATTCTGCAGGCTGTGATAGCTGACGCTGAGCTTTCGTGCCACGATATCGAACTCCGAGAACGCGAGTTTTTGCATCGCTTCATAAAAAACCCGGTTGTGCCCGGGATTGTTCAGAATTGCGTACCGCATAATCGTCCGGCCATTCCTTTACGATAGTAGTTGCTCATATCCTACACCCGGCGACCGTTCTGGACAAGCGATGAAGCTGGTATAATGGGACAATAGTTGTTTGCTCGGACAAAACGGGTTGACGGAACAGAAATTGCAAGGACGGGATATGCCGGATTTTTTCTCTCTTGCCTGCGAGGAAGCGGAACGGGGAATGCTTGCCGGCGACGGCGGCCCCTTCGGAGCCGTGGTCGTGAAAGACGGCCGGATTATCGGTAAAGGCCATAACATGGTGCTGGCCTCTTTCGACTCCACCGCCCACGCCGAGATTGTCGCTATTCGCCGGGCGGAACAGGCCGAGGGAACGCACGATTTATCCGGCTGTGAAATCTATACGACCTGCTTTCCCTGCCCGATGTGCCTGGGAGCGATTCTCTGGGCAAGAATCTCGAAGGTGCACTACGGCTCCACCACCGATGAAGCCGCTGAAACCGGTTTCGACGATAAAACGTTCTACGAGGCAATACAAAACCGGGAATCAACGAGCCTCGTCTCCCTGGAACACCACGACAATCCCCGTTGCCGGAACCTTTTCCGGCAGTGGATGGTAATGGAACATAAAAAGCTGTATTAAAGAGACAAGAACCTATAAATCGACCAGTTTCTCCACGATGAAGCGCACGTAACCCGGGCAGCGGTCCCGGTTATCCGGGTTCTCCATGAACTTCTCCACCAGCTCGGGTTTCGAGAAATCGATCCCGACCAGTTCCCGGCAAACGATTGAACCGAACTTACCCTTGAACTCGGCGATAATTTCATTAGCTTTATTCTCAGCCTTCTCGTGTGCCTTCTGCGCCTGTTCCGGGTTGCCGGAGGTATCGCGGTACCGGAATCCCAGGGCGATACTCAACCCTGATATGGCGCCGCAGGGACCTTCCTGGTGTCCGGCAATACCGCCGTAGAAGAGCATACCTGCCCGGAGCATGGCGTCGTCTTCCATTCCCCAGGCTTCGTGCACGACCTGCACCGTCGTCGGGCCTCAGTGGCCGCCGTTACTCATGAGCCGGTTAACCCGCTCTTTCGCCTGCTGTACCGTCAATCTGCTTTGCATCATTCATTCTTTCCCGTTTCAAAAAGCTTTTCGAGGATAAACCTCACATACCCGTGACACTTCGTGACGTATCTTTTCTCGGCGAAAAACCTGGCTCGTTCTTCTTCGTTAAAATCCGTTATCCCCAGCAGTTCCTGGCAGATAATCGAACCGAATTCATCCTTGAAGGCCTGGGCCAGTTCGAACGATTGCCGGTTTACCTTTTCGAATTTCTCTTTATCTGCCGGAGTACAACGGTTAAGGAGGCCGAGATAGACAGCCATCGCCGCAACCGTACCGCAGACGCCTTCCCGGTGCCGCGTCATTCCGCCGAAGAAGTTACTCCCTGCCCGGACCATCGAGTTATCTCCTGCCCCGAGAGCTTCCTGCATGACCTGCAGGATACTCGGGCCTCAGTGATACCCGGTGTCCATGTATTTTTCTGCCCGCTGTTGAGCTTCTTCGAGAGATATGTTCATTATGTTCCTGTTTCTGTTTAGGGGACCTCTGAATAAAATCAAATACCTTCGAACGGATATTCCCTCTCCCTTGACGGGAGAGACCAGGTGAGGGTGAAAAGTCACGACTTCCACATTGCCCCCTCATCCTGACCTTTTTCAGAGATTCCTTAGTATTGCCCGTATTATAAAGGTTTTTCAGACAGAAACAAACCGTAAAACCAGAAGGGGCTGAATCTCTCAGCCCCTCGAAAATCAGATTAGCTTTCCCTACTTTCTTTTCAGTACCTTTTTTACCGCCTTTTCGATATCCGGCGCAGTCAGGCCGTATTTCTTCAGCAGTTCGGCGGGAGCGCCGGATTCGGCGTATTCCTGTACCGCCACGAACTCCATCGGAACGGGGTTGTATTTCGCGACGACCCGGGCAACGGCCGAACCAAGCCCGCCGTTCTCGATATGCTCCTCGGCGGTAACAATCGCTCCGGTTTCGGCAGCCGCCTTCTTAATCATCTCCTCATCGATTGGCTTCAGGGTAGACATGTTGACGACCCGGGTATCGATACCCTCTTTCGCCAGGTTTTCGGCGGCTTTCATGGCTTCTCCGACCATGATGCCGATTGCCATGACAGTCACATCTTTTCCCGGTCTGAGCTGGCTGGCCTTGCCGATTTCGAACTTGTAATCGTTTCCATAGAAAACCGGCGACTTGAGTCGGGTCAGCCGGAGATACACCGGGCCGTTCAACTGAGCGATAGCCCGTACTGCCTGGGCGGTTTCGATGCCGTCTGCCGGAACGATAACGGTAAAATTAAGAAGGGACGTGGTTAAGGCGATATCCTCGATTGCCTGGTGAGTCGCGCCGTCTTCACCGACGCTGAGGCCGCTGTGCGTCGAGACCAGCTTGACGTTCAACGACGGCTGTGAAATCGACATCCGTACCTGGTCGAAACACCGCCCCGGTACGAACACGGCAAAGGTGCTGGCGAACGGAATCTTGCCGGCCGAAGCCAGCCCGGCAGCGATGGTTACCATGTTCTGCTCGGCGATGCCGCAATCGAAAAACCTCTCCGGATATTTATCGGCGAAAAATTTCGTCTGGGTCGAGGCGGAAAGGTCGGCGTCCAGGACGACGATATCGGCGTTCTCGCCTCCCAGCTCTGCCAGGACTTTCCCGTATTCTTCTCTCATTGCTAATTCTTCAGCCATGTTATGCCAACTCCTTTAAAGCGGTCTCCACCTGTTCGGCGTTCGGGGCTTTGCCGTGGAACCCGGCCTGGTTCTCCATGAAACTGACCCCTTTGCCCTTGACCGTGTGGGCGATGATGACCGACGGTTTTCCCTTGACCGACCGGGCTTCTTTGAACGCTTCGAGAATCTGCGGAATACTGTGCCCGTCGATATCGATGACGTTCCAGCCGAAAGCTGCCCACTTGTCATTGAAGGGGGCAAGGTTCATGACGTCCTTGTTCCACCCGTCTATCTGGAGGCCGTTATTATCGACAATGGCGGTGAGGTTATCGACCTTGAAATGGGCGGCCGCCATGGCGGCTTCCCAGACCTGGCCTTCGTCGCATTCGCCGTCGCCGAGCAGTGTGTAAACGCGGTAGTCTTTTTTATCGAGCTTGCCGGCCAGAGCCACTCCAATTGAGTAGGATAAACCCTGCCCGAGCGAACCGGCCGTCATCTCGATGCCGACGGTCGTTCCTTTCTCGCAGTGCCCCTGGAGAGGACTGCCGAGTTTACGCAGGGTAGCCAGCGTTTCGACCGGGAAATAACCTCTCTCCGCCAGGACTGAGTACAGAACCGGCGCCGTGTGACCTTTACTGAGAATGAACCTGTCCCGCTCCGGCCAGTCCGGGTGTTCCGGATTATGCCTGAGAACGTTGAAGTACAGGCAGGTGACGATATCCGCAGCCGATAACGAGCCTCCGGGATGTCCGCTGCCC
The DNA here is from genome assembly GCA_964579355.1 of uncultured Dehalococcoidales bacterium. GTDB lineage: Bacteria > Chloroflexota > Dehalococcoidia > Dehalococcoidales > UBA2162 > MGML01. The sequence continues at coordinate 4,778 of CAZOGR010000126.1, forward strand.
GCCTTGCCGAGCATGGTGACGATGTGACGGCGGACCTGTTTCGCCTTTTTGGCAAGCTCTTCTACCGGCAGG
>CAZOGR010000127.1:0-4837 GCA_964579355.1 uncultured Dehalococcoidales bacterium
GTCAAAAATTGAAGTTCGACCTCAGGGTGGCTTCGGTCATCGACCTGAGAAATGATGTCCGGAAAGAGACGAGCGAAAATACACGTCTGGAAGAACTCGGTATCCGGTATCATAACGTGCCGGTGACCCTCGAACCTGAGGCTGAAAGCCGGACGACCGGAGAGTTGTTCATGGCGATGGCAGCTCAAACAGACTTCGGCAGACGGATAGTTGACGTCCTTGAAATTCTTTCCCAACCCTTTAACCTTCCGGCTGTCATTCACTGCAATGCCGGAAAGAACCGTACCGGAATCGTGACAGCTTTAGTTCTCGGCGTCCTTGGCGTCGCCGATGACGATATTGTCGCCGACTATATGCTGAGCGACTCGTACATGAAAGCCGTGAAGGAAAGACTGCTCGCCGATCCGGCCATGAAAGATGCTCTCGAACGGGTGCCCGGGTATGTCTGGCTCGTCGAGCCGGATTCGATATACCTTTTTTTGAAAACCCTGAAAGAAACGTACGGCCCGGTTCGGGACTATGTCCGCGCTCAGGGCGCCGGAGATGCCCTGTTTCAGCGGCTGGAAGCAACGTTGCTGACAACCCCGCCCGGACCGTCGGGCAGCCCCGAATGAATGAAGCATCGCTTTCCGGCGAACGTATCCGGAATCAACTTGATACCCAGATTATCGGGCGGAATGTCCTCTATCTCCCGGAAACGACCTCCACCAACGAAATCGCCGTCGGACAGGCGTCAGCGGGCGCTGCCGAGGGCACGGTCGTTGTTGCCGGTAAGCAGACGCAGGGGCGGGGCAGGCTGAAGCGTACCTGGAGCACCCCGGAGGGGAATATCGCCCTCTCGGTCATTCTCTATCCTGATATTCCGGTTCTCCATTCGCTGGTGATGACCGCCTCGCTCGGAGTCGTTCACGCCATCGAAAAGGTCACCGGCCTGCACGCCGGCATCAAGTGGCCGAACGATGTCATGATAAACGGAAAGAAAGTCTGCGGCATCCTCATCGAGAGCGATGTCCGTAACGCCCGCGTCCGATACACTGTGACCGGTATCGGCATCAACGTCAATATCGGTGAAGCTGAGCTTGCCGGCGTCCTTACCCCGGCGACGAGCCTCCTGATTGAAACCGGGAAAGAGGTGTCACGACTCGACCTGGTACGGGAACTGCTGCGTGATATTGACAGGATGTACCTTTCCCTGAAATCGGGCGGCTCCGTTTTCGAAGAATGGCGGGAGCGGCTCGTTACCCTCGGCACGGAAGTCCGGGCAACCTCGGTCGATGAGGTCATCGAAGGCATTGCCGAATCAGTCGATTCCGAAGGAAACCTGATGGTGCGCGACTCCGAAGGGATACTTCACCGTATTGTGGCGGGGGATGTGACACTGAGGAGGTAGAACAGGATTATGACGGAAGAGTGGTTCGGAACGTTACAAAACGTTCTTGAAAACGCATATCTGAGCCATGAAGAGCCCTGGCGGCAGTCGGGCATGTCCGGTCCGGAAGAGCGCTGGATTTCACTGAGAAAGCCGGTAGCCGACTGTATCGACAAACCGGGGACGTTCCTCGATATCGGGTGCGCCAACGGTTACCTGCTCGAATGCTGCCTGAAATGGGCTGCCGAACGGGGTATCGCTATCGAGCCGTACGGACTCGATATTTCGGAGAAGCTTCTCAGCCTGGCGAAGAAACGGCTGCCCGGATACGAAGCACATTTTTTCGCCGGCAATGCCTTCGAATGGCTGCCGCCGAGACGCTTCGACTTCGTGCGTACCGAACTGGTGTATGTGCCTGACGAGTATGAAAAACAGTATATCGATTTCCTGATGGAGCATCACCTCGAACCCGACGGGAAACTGCTCGTAGCGAACTATGCCGAGGGGATGACTCGGGAGCAGATAGAGAAAGGTATACTGAAAGGCAGTCACGTCACGAGCCGTATCCTCGAGCGGCTCCGGGAACTCGGTTTCACGGCTGACGAGTATAAAGACGGGTTCGATGCGGTAAAGAACCGGCAGGTCCGGATAGCCGTCCTGAAACGGACTTAAACGGAGCGGGAAAGAAGTTCCTCCTCGTCAGGGATGTTGCCGGAACCTTCCGCCGGATACTCACCGGGAAGTTTTCACTGAGGAGACAGGGAACGGTGCTGTTTTCCCTGGTATCGGGATAATCCGGCCCGGCTTTGAAGTTGTCCGAAAAATCCCTCTTCGGAAGTTTAAAGAGAGGTAAACGAGGCAGCTTCTCCCTTTATAAGGGAGATTGAGAGGGATTTAGAATCAACTGCGAATTATAATTTCCATCGTCACCGGGAGATATTTTCTTTTCGGTACCCGTTCAGCCGCTTTCTGACAGCCTCATCATGAAGAAACAAAACTTTCATCTTTTGCTTTCTCCGGAAAAACTGATGCAAAACATTTGTAAAAAATACTTGAAATATTTGCAAAATAATTGTATTATTATTGTAGTTTATGAGTGAATAGTTGGGCAGGTGGTGGCGATGCCGAAAATAGACGACGTTTTTAACAAATCCGACCTTTCGCCGTTACAGCAGAAGGTACTCGATTATCTGGAACAGCACCCGGACGAGGTTTTCGGTTACGCGGATGTCCCGGAACTCTGCGAAAAGATACACCATGAGGGGAGTGAAAACGGGGTATCGTTTACTTTCTGGGCCTTGCTGAAAAAGAAGCTGATAGACAAGGAGAGAGCCGGCAAGTACATCTACTTCGGCAGTAAAGCCGCCATCGAATCGCTGCGAATGAAAAAGAAACCTGGCTCGGCATGAGCCGTAATAAAAAATAAGGAGAAGAAGAAATGGTTTGGTTATGGATTATCATAGGTCTGGCCGTCATTATTTTTCTGTTATCAATTTACACGGTTAAACAGCAGACATTTGCCGTGGTGGAGCGGTTCGGGAAATTCAGCCGGGTGACGGAGCCGGGGCTGCATTTCAGAATTCCCCTGGTGGAGTCCATTGCCGGTCGGGTGTCCATCCGGGTCAACGAATTCAACGTGAAAATCAGGACCAAGACAAATGATAACGTTTTCGTTGATTTGCTGATAGCGGTGCAGTATTTCGTCGATGGCAAGGACCGGGTGTGGGACGCCTTCTATAAACTGACCAATCCGAATCAGCAGATGGAATCATGGATATTCGATACCGTTCGTGCCAAGGTCCCGACCATGATTCTCGATGACGTGTTCGAAAAGAAGGAAGAGATAGCCACCGATGTCGAACAAAGTCTCACCGAACGGCTTCAGTACTACGGGTATTCGCTGGTCAGGGCGCTCGTGAACGATATCCAGCCGGATGCCGGGGTGGCCGATGCCATGAACGAGATTAACCGCCAGCAGCGGCTGAGGGTTGCCGCCGAGCACGAGGGCGAGGCGAAGAAGATTATCGTCGTGAAAGCCGCCGAAGCGGACGCCGAGAGCAAGCGGCTTTCCGGCGAGGGCATCGCCGACCAGCGGACGGCTATCGTCGAGGGCTTGCGGGAATCGGTCAGCAAGACCAGCCAGTCACTGGGGGTCGACCCGGCCGCCGTCATGACCCTTGTCCTCATGACCCAGTACTACGATATGCTGACCGAGGTCGGCAAGAACTCCGCAACCAATACTATCATGGTGCCTCATACGCCCGGGGCGGTCGGGGCAATCCAGGAGCAGATTATCGCTTCTCTCGAAACGAGCAAGAAAGTCGGCGCGGAAAAGTAATACCGCGTTTGTGCAGCCAGGCGGGGGAGACACAGTCCGGATTACTCCCCCGCTTTTTCCTCTTTCAGGAGGACAGGTATGACACAGGTTAAGTACGAAACCGATTGCGCTGCTCTGTTTACCGGGTTTCCCGATATGGGAAGGGGGGGCAGGAATGCCGAACAGGCCCTCGAAGCTCTGAGACACGGGAATTCCGGGGGAAGGCCTCCCCGAAATCCGCGAGGCACCAAAACCCTGTTGTACTCACTCGCCGGAATGGTGGTCGGCTGTATAACGGGGGGAATCATCGGGTTTTCCATGTCCGGGGCCGGAACTGCCGTCACCGGGGCTATCCTCGGATTTGTCGTCGGTGGTATTGCCGGTTCGTTTGTCGGAGAGTACCTGAAAAAACGACGGGACCGGAAACTGGCGCGTCCGGCGAAAGAACCACATAGTAACAATAATCGGGGGCCGATTATCAGGTAGCGTATCCAGGCAAAACAGAGAATTTTGGAATACATTACGATTCTGTTTACATAAGGTTGGCTAAATTTGCTTTACAGCAGAAACACTAGTATCTATTCATAGACGCAGTAAAATCCCTCTCAATCTCCCTTTCAAAAGGGAGAAGCTGAACCATCAACCTTACTTCATACTTCCGAAGAGGGATTTTATCGGTTAACTCTTCCTCTAACGACCGATTACCAACTGCTCATTACTCATCACCCGATTTCATCTCCACAATCATTTCGATTTCTACCGGCCACTGGAAGGGGAGAGATTGCATGCCGACGGCCGCCCGGGCGTGCTTCCCCGCTTCCCCGAATATCTCGACGAGAAGGTCGGAACAGCCGTTGACCACTTTCGGACAGTCCGCGAAATCTTCGGTGCAGTTTACCATCCCGGTCACTTTCACGATTCGGCTGATACTGTCAAGGTCACCGATGGCTGCTTTAACGGAAGCGAGCAGGTTCAGGCTGGTGGCGCGGGCTGACCGGTAACCTTCCTCGATGGTCAGGTCTTTCCCCAGTTTGCCGGTCATTTTCACCGTGCCGTCGTTAAAAGGCCCGTGTCCGGAAACGAACAGCAGGTTGCCGGTCCGTACTGTCGGCATATAGTTCGCCGCCGGAGCAGGGGGCGAGGGCGGCAAG
>CAZOGR010000128.1:0-4793 GCA_964579355.1 uncultured Dehalococcoidales bacterium
CCGTTCGCAGTTATATTGGATGAACCGAGATTTATCGTTTCAGAATATGAAGCGGAGGCGCCCAGGGAGACCGAACTGGCAGTCAAGGTGTGATTATTCGTTGTCAGATTTCCTCTCCAGACTGTAAAAGTTGACGACAGCGTTGTGTCATCAAGCAATGTCAGACCACCGCTTTCAACCCAGACCGCCCGTAAAGTTAAACCGTTAGTTTTGAGTGTACATGCCGCATGACGGGCTGTAAGAGCATAAGTACCCGTATTAGTTACCGTCATATTCTGACTGAATTCTGCATTTCTAAAAAAACTCAGGCCGGCCGCATGGTGTAAAGTCGGGTTGTTCGTTACCTGAGTCCAGTTTAAGTCCAGGCACTGCGACGCCATATTAACGGTAACAGTTTGATTAGCGGCACTGAATGAATTGCTATCGAAAAAGACCTGATCGGCATTGGTTGGTATCGATGCTCCGGCAGACACATTACCGGAAGCGTTTGCCCAGTGACCGGTATCATTCCAGTTACCGCCATCGTTTACCCAGTACCTCGGCGGGTCAAATTTGTCTAAATTAAGATGTATTTCGGGAGCAGCCGCCTCTTTTTGTCTGACAGATTCGAGATAAGACTGCTGTTTTTCTGTAAGCTTGATAGGTATCTTAACCAGTTTATCGGTAATATCACCATCAAGTTCTCTTTCATAGTCATCGACAAGTTTATAGTATCCGTCCTGTCCTTCGACTATTTCCAGCGTATCGTCATATGATTCAAGCTTCCAGCGCTGTTCCACGCGCTCACCGGCATGAGGCTGAGTCCACAGGGTAGACGACTGGATAACTTCTATAATTTCAGGTTCGAAAGGCTTAAAAACATCCGGAGGGTATGAGTGTAGAACAGTCCTGGTTTCTTCGAGGGTGAGTTGACGGATTGACGTTCCTCCTTCTTCACCCTGGGGAACGTTACCCGGTTTCATTGATATTAATGTACGTCCGAACCACTCCTGGTGGTACGCATCGAATTCCATCAAGTCATCAAACAGCAGTATTTCTTCCACTTCCGGAGCAAACTGAAAAGTACCATACCATCCGGGCAGGTATCGGAGTCCGGAAGGAAAGCGTACTTCATAATAGTCCAGTTCACTATCGAGTGCAGGATAACGTATATCGGATGCGGCAATCGGCTTTGCCGGTAAAGCACCGGTAAAAATACAGAAAAGGCATAGGCATAGAAGGCTGAAAACTGATGGTATCCGCCTGTCTCGCATGGCAAATCACCCCCCTTTTGCCGTCTGCTGTTTGTTCTCTGCTGTTGCAATTCAATACTACCCTGCCATTGGGTGAAAAAGAAACTGACTTATCCTGTATTATCATACAAATCAGTCTCAATATTTGTTCGGCAGAGCATGGAATCAGGAAAGGAAGCGAGACTGGATTTTTCCAGTCTCGCTTTAACCGTCAATACATCAATAACCCATCGAACGTTTCAGCGATGAGTCAACCCAAACCCAGGTCGGCCAGTTCGTGATGTCGTAGCCTACGGCCGTCTCTCCCGAGTAATTCCTCAACCACGGCCACCACAGGCAATAGTACCGACCGATAACATTAGGAATGGCGTATGCCTGTTCGATAGCGTATTTCGATATCTCCCTGAAGAGTTGCATCGCTTTCACTTCATCGTCCCAGGAAGCTAGTCTGACCTGAGCCATTAAATCGTTGATATACGGGTCGTTAATCATGCTCAGGTTCGAAGCGCTCTGCCCCGAAACAGGATTACCAGTCCAGAAGACGGCTATCGGGCCGGTGGTAAACGTTGCCATTTCTTCGTGGGTTCGCGAATTGCGGAGATTGTTGACCGCTCCCGCCTCTCTCAGGTCGAATTCGAGTTCGATGTTCACCTGAGACCACATGTTGTGTATTACCTGATAGTATTCAATCTCGGCGGTCGCCGTCGACGGAAGCAGTAATTTTACCTTAAAACCGTCCGGATATCCGGCTTCGGCTAACAGTTGCCGGGCCTTTTCCGGATTATGAGAATAATATTCCCTGGCTGCTTCCGGAAAATCGTCATCTTCCAGACCGATGTGTAGACCGGCGTATTCCTTGACGTAGGCGAACGGGTAAGTAATGATTTGCCCTTCTCCGTTGTAAAGCCCGTCGAGGATTTCATTGAAATTAATCGCCATCGTCATTGCCTGCCGGACTCTGATATCGCTGAACGGCTGCCTGTCAAGCCGCATCATAAGGGGCATGCCTCTTCCCTGCCAGGAATCTCCGATACTGTACCGGATTCCCGGCGCCGTTTTAATCAACTGGTTGGCGTCTTCCCACTCGAGGGGAACAATCTGGTCGATTTTTCCGGTCCGAACGCCGGCATACCGGCTCGACGCATCCTGAATAATGTGGACTTTAACTTCATCGACATAAGGTAATTCGTTGCCTTTGCCCGGCCCGACCGGGTCAGTCATCCAGAACGAGGGATTACGCTCCAGTCTTTGCATGCTCGAAGTGACCACGTCGGTGAGCATGAACGGGCCGCTGCCGACAATATTTCTCCAGTCCATGATGTCACCGTAGGTTTCGACCAGTTCCGGCGGATAGTAGTATAATCCTCCGCCAAACCGCGATAACGCCGGCCTCATATTATTCACCGGTACTTTTACCGTTACTTCCCATGGCCCGGTTTTTTCTGCTTTGACATCCCTTAGTTCGGCATTCGCCCGCCACAGAAAACCGGTTATCCCGATGGAGGTAGCCCGGTTAATGACATAAACGACATCATCCGCTGTCAACTCTCTGCCCTTCACGAGTTGACCCGCGGGCGTATTCATCTGCTGATAGTGGATTCCCTGCCGTATCTGGTAAACAATTGTTCCCTGCTGCGTTTCCGGGTTAATCGTCCAGTCAACACTTTCTGCGATAACCGGGATTTTCAGCATGAACAGATCGTTGTTGGCCCACGCCCAGTCTGACTCCCCGGTTCCATAACCGCCGGCGATTCCTCGTGACCAGTCACCTTCCCAGATATGTTGAAAAACCAGGCTTGTAGCAGTCCCGGTTATATTGCGTACCGGGTCCCATTCCAACTGGTCTCCGGTCAATACCAGGTTGATAACTCCGCCATATACCGGCTCATCTGACGAAGAAACAGTCGTCTCCGGTTTTGACGGAGCAGTTGTTGTGGTGGTGGTTTCCGTAATCTTCACTTCATCTGCCGTGGCTGTCTCCTGAGTTTCTTCCTCCTTACTCTCGCATGAAGCCAGCAGGAGGGACAATATCATGAGACAGTACATACTGAATAACAATAGCCTTTTCATGATTTTGTACTACTTCCTTTTCTTGTTACTGTCAGAATGGGTACCAAGATATATATCGTCTTCTTGAGGTTGAGGATTCTTACCCGTTGGTTATCAAATTTGTAGTAATTGTCACCTCCTTTCCGTGATTGACCCGTCCTTCCGTCTACCGGATTTTGTCTTCGGTAATCAGGGAATGAACGGAGACAGATAAGCCAGGATGCGATTCCATCCATCATTACCCTGTTCGTTCACGGCGGGACAGGCAAACGAAGTTATAGAAAACCGGATGAATCTCTTTTTCTATTCGAGATGCTGATTATGAAGCGAGCTCTGTCAACCATATCGGTATTACCAACTAAAAAAAAAAGAAAAGTTACGAAAGGAAACGTATCAGGAATAAACGGCTTTCATAACTTCTCCGATATCTCCTTACCTGCCGCAGCAGGTAAGCGGTGTGGAAACCTTATATTAAAAATTTTTGACTTTAAGGATAGAACATTTCTGCCTTTATTGTCAATATTTTTTAATTTTTATGTGATTATTGAATGGAAAGGTATTCCAAAGAGCTTCAGTACGTGCGGGGAGAAAAAAGGCAGGTAAAGACTGATTATCCATTACCTGCCCTGAGAAAATTCATTACAACGATGCTGTCGAAGGGCATGACGATATTCCCTGCGACCGGCTGACCTAGGCTTCTATCCCCCATTTCTCAAACATCTCGATGTAGTGCGGGGGCTGGGGGAAATCGGGCTGCATGCCGAAATCGAGGTGGGAATACCGGTGGACGTAATCGAATTTCTGTTCCTCGAAATGCCGCAGGCCTTCCACCACAGTGCCGACTTTATCCCGGGGAATCGAGAAGATTATTTCGTCTTCTCCGGACATGGTGCGGTACTGCTCGCCGGTGTCCGGCAGGGTAATCCGGTAGGTGCCGTCCAGCAGCACCGGCACAATCGAAAACACGCAGGAGCGAAGCGGGTCGAACTCTGAAGGAACCAGTATCCCTTCCTTGTACTTGACCGCCAGCAATAAACTCCTGAGTTGCGCGGTATTGGAATAGACGAGCACCAGGTCGGGTTCGAAGGCGGTTTCCCGTAACGGAGCACTGATGATGCCGATATACTTCCCCGATTCGAAGTGAGGCGATGTCCGGCTCAGCTTTTCCGACGCCTCTTTATTTTCTACCATGTAGGGAAATCCGACGTACTCTTCAGGCGGGTCGACAATACCATAAGCCGAAATCGACGCCGGGCACCAGTTATCCTCCTTCAGCATGGCAATCGTCGCCTTCCTGCCCCGGCGCGACATGGCGAAAGCCTGGCACTGGGCAAGATGGTAGCCGTAATCCCGCTTCGGCCGTATCGCCCCTGCCGGAATGTCCGATTCTTTCTCCAGCATCTTCACCGCCAGCGGTGATGTTTTCAACCTCAGCATCGTTTCGATTTCTTCTCCCCAGCCGGTGTAATGCGACAGTTTGTTCATCTCATTTCATCTCCCTATCGTTAATTA
>CAZOGR010000129.1:0-4707 GCA_964579355.1 uncultured Dehalococcoidales bacterium
TCAGGCGACTGGGCAGGCTTCGGCGAGGAATGGGATAACCTCCAGACAGTTCTCGAGGAACTGGCGCAATTGACCGAGTAAATCCGGTACGGTATACTGGTATCTGGTATCGGTATACTGCCCTTAACAACCGAAAAGCGCTCCGAGTTACTCTTCCTAACGGCTGATGCCTACGGAACGTAACCGATAGGGTACCGGTAGAAATATCTGTGCCTCCTGTTTTGGAAAGGAGAAAAGCTCGTTATCGAAAGCGCGATAAAGCACCTCCCTGAGGTGCTTTTTTATTGCCGTTTCATCATTGCTCAAAAAACAGGTAGGGTGCGAATGATACCAGGAGTAGTACGTGTCGCTCGGTAAATGGATTATTAAAAACCGGCTCTTTGTAACCTTTTTACTGCTGGGTTCGCTTATCTTTCTTTTCGTCGTCGTCCCGCTCGGGAAAATGATTTTTTCCTCGGTCGCTGCTCCCGATACCCTCTGGGATACCATCACCGACCCCACCGTCACCCGGTCTATCGCTCTCACCCTCTTTGCCGCCCTTATCGCTACCGCCGCCGGCTTCGTTTTCGGCGTACCCCTCGCCTACCTGCTTGCCCGTACCAGTTTCCCCGGCAAACGCTTCATCGAAGGCCTTATCGATGTCCCTGTCGTCATTCCTCACTCAGCCGCCGGTATCGCCCTCCTCTTCGTCTTCGGGCGCCGCTATCTTGTCGGTCAGTTTTTCGAAAACTTCGGCGTTACCTTCGTCGACTCCCTCGCCGGTATTGTCATCGCCATGATGTTCGTCAGCATTCCCTTCCTTATCGATTCGGCGAAGGAAGCCTTTCTGAAAGTCGATGTCCGCATGGAAAAGGTCGCCCGGACCCTCGGTGCCTCGCCCTGGCAATCGTTCTTCAAGGTGACCTTGCCCCTGGCCTGGCGCGGTATCCTCTCCGGCAGCATCATGATGTGGGCACGCGGCATCAGTGAATTCGGCGCCGTCGTCATTCTCGCTTACCATCCCATGATTGCCCCGGTACTCGTCTATGAGCGCTTCGAAACCTACGGCCTTAACTACGCCCGCCCCATCGCCGTCATTCTTATCATTGTCAGTATTGTCGTCTTCATTCTCCTCAGAACACTGGCTCAGGGGAAGAATAACCATGATTGATATCAGAAACCTGTCTGTCGATCTTGGCGAATTCGTCCTCAGGAACGTCAGCCTCTCGATTGAGGAAGGCGATTACTATATCATTCTCGGACCGACCGGTGCCGGTAAAACCGTGCTCCTTGAATCAATTGCCGGACTACACCCGATTACCGCCGGCGAAATCTGGCTCCGGGGCGTCAACGTCACCGCCCTCGAACCCGAAAAACGGAATATCGGCATCGTCTACCAGGACCATGTCCTCTTTCCTCACCTTACCGTTAAAGACAATATCTGTTTCGGATTGAAAATTCACAAAATGAAACCCGAAGCAATCGCCGAACGTCTCGACTGGCTTGTCGAACTGCTCGATATCAGCCATCTTTTACATCGTAAACCCACCACCCTCAGCGGCGGCGAAAAACAGAAGGTATCCCTCGCCCGGGCACTCAGTACCAGCCCCGAAATCCTGATGATTGACGAGCCACTCAGCGCCCTCGACCCCGAAACCCGCGAATCCGTCCAGCAGGAACTGAAACAGCTTCACCGGAAACTCGGCCTGACTATCGTCCACGTCACCCATGACTTCGAGGAAGCACTCTCTCTCGGTACCCGGGTGGCGGTTATCGGCGAAGGCGAACTGAAGCAGGCCGGAACTCCTGAGGAGATTTTTCGCAAGCCTGATTCGGAATTCGTCGCCCGCTTCGCCATGGCCCGCAACATCTTCAAAGGTGAAATTATCCGTCAGACCGGACAGGATATCATTTTTCGCTCCTCCGGCACCGATTTCGTGGTGACTGCCGGTGAAGAAGGCCCCCGTACCGCCTCGCTCCGGCCCGAAGATATCATTCTTTCTCTCGAACCGGTCCGTTCGAGCGCCCGTAACTGCTTCAAAGGCACGATATCCCGTATCCTCGACAAAGGCTCCACGCTCTATGTCACTGTTGACGTTCCGCCCGAATTGTCCGGGTTGGTAACCCGCCATTCGTTCGACGAACTGGCCCTGAAAGAAGGCTTGGAGGTATTCGTCACCTTCAAAGCCTCGTCAATCAATGTTTTTTAATTAGTACAAGGAGTAATATATGAAAGGAATACTCAAACTCAAACTCATCCCCGTTCTACTCGCCCTGGTTCTCTCTCTCTCGTTTCTCGGTGCCTGTAACGAAACCGCCGACGAACCGAAGGAAGAAGACAAACCCGCTCCGGAATTGTCCGGCACCCTGCAGATTTTCAACGCCGGCAGCCTCACTATCCCCCTCGAACAGGTAACAGCCGAATTCAACAAGCTTTATCCCAACGTCGAAGTCCTCGCTGAAGCCGCCGGCAGCGCCACCACCATTCGCAAAGTCACCGAACTCGGCAAGGAATGCGGCATCATCGCTTCGGCCGATTACTTGCTTATCCCCGAAATGATGTACCCTGACTTCGCTGACTGGTATATCATCTTCGCCACCAATCAGATGTGCATCTGCTACAACGACCAGTCCGCCTTTGCCGATGAAATCAACGGCGATAACTGGTACGAGATTCTCCAGCGGGAAGGCGTTACCTACGGACGCAGCGACCCCGACCAGGACCCCTGCGGCTACCGCACCCTTATGGTCTGGCAGCTCGCCGAAAAACACTACCCCGCTGCCGGCCTCTATGACAAACTGTACGAAGCAACCGGCGATATGATGCGGCCGAAATCGGTCGATTTGATTGCCCTCCTCGAAACGGGCGATCTCGATTACGCCTTCGAATACACCTCGGTCGCTGCCCAGCACGGCCTGCACTACGTCGAACTGCCGGGCGCTATCAACCTGGCTGACGCCACTCAGAAAGACTTCTACGCCGAAGCGAAAGTCGAAATCGCCGGCACCGAACCCGGCACCACCATGACCATGACCGGCGCCCCGATTGTCTACGGCGTTACTATCCCCGGCAATTTCCCCCGGAAAGAACTGGCGGTCGCCTGGCTTGAGGTACTCCTCGGTCAGACCGGTATCGATATCATGAACGCCAACGGCCAGCCTCCGGTTATCCCGGCGCCGACCGATAATGCCGCCGCTGTCCCTGCCGAATTACAGAAATTTCTGAAATAACTGCCCCGATGATACGAGAGGGAGGATTGTCAGCTAATCCTCCCTCTTTCTGTCTCTCTGAAACCATGCCTGCCAAATGTGCTAGAATAAAGGTACGGACGCCGGGTTCTCCCCCTCTTTCAACCTGCCGTCAATAATCGCGGACGGGAACAGCTATGAGCACCATTCAACAATCGGAAAAAACAGGCGAAGAGAAAAAAGGCCTCTTCGATACCTTTAACCGGCAGATTAACTACCTCCGGATTTCCGTCACCGACCACTGCAACCTGAACTGCATGTACTGCTCGGTCGGCTCGATGGTCCACCTCCGCCATGAGGACATTCTTTCCTACGAGGAAATCGAAAATCTCGTCCGGGTCGCCGCCGGCATGGGTATCACCAAGGTCCGTCTGACCGGAGGAGAACCGCTGATGCGCCCCCACTTTCCCCGCCTCGTCCGCATGATTTCGAAGATAAACGGCATCGACGATATCGCCGTCACCACCAACGGCATCCTCCTCGCCCGCTTCGCCGAAGAACTGAAAAGCGCCGGCCTCAACCGCGTCAATATCAGCCTCGATACCCTCGTCCCTGAAAAATTCGAACGGATAACCCGGCACAATAAGTTTCACGATGTCCTCGCCGGCATCGAAGCCGCCCACCGCGTCGGCCTAGAACCGGTCAAGATTAATGTCGTCGCCCTCAAAGGCGTCAATGACGACGAAATAGTCGATTTCGCCCGGAAAACCATCACCGACGGCTGGAACGTCCGCTATATCGAGTTCATGACCATCGGCAGCCCTAACGGCGACGTCACCGGCATGCTTACCACCGCCGAAATCAGGGAAAAAATCCTCACCCTTGGCGAACTCGAACCGTTCCGCCTGCTGAAAGGCAACGGCCCCGCCAAGGTCTTCCGTTTTAAAGGAGCTTCCGGCACCATCGGCTTCATCACCCCCGTCACCGAGCACTTCTGCGCCACCTGCAACCGCCTCCGCGTCACCTCCGACGGCAGCCTCCGCCCCTGCCTCCTCTCCGAGGACGAACTGAACGTCCGCGATGCCCTCCGCAGCGGCGTCAGCGTCGATGAACTGAAAAAACTCATCCAGCAGGCGGTTAATCTCAAGAGGAAAGAACACAACCTCAACGGCAAGCTCGGCCCCGATACCGGCGACCGCCCCATGTGCCAGATTGGCGGATAAAGTCAGGAAGTTATTTGACTGGAAAGCCTGAGCCGCCTTACTCCGAAATGCACTTCGTCAGCCCGTTGACCAGGCCGTCGACCCGTATCGGATGCGTGATTACCACCAGCATCGCGGGAGGCTTTTCTTCCTTCGTGAAGCGAGTTATGGCTGTCTGGCCCGGCGTCGCCTGCACCTCGAAAAGTCCCGGTTCCCCCGCCAGCCTGACAAAACCCTTGACCCGGACAACGCTGGCCGGTAACGTCTTCAGCCATTTCTCGAACAGCTCCCTGGATAAAGGCTCCTCGAGGTAAAACCCCAGCGAACGGAACGTATC
>CAZOGR010000130.1:0-4663 GCA_964579355.1 uncultured Dehalococcoidales bacterium
CCCTATTATACATTATTGAGGTTAAAAAGTCTATACTATTATGAGACGATTAGTAACACAATAACACAGGATAACCTATGAAAATAGTAACTGCCGAACAGATGAGGAAAATTGACCGGGCGTGTATCGAAAGCGGCACTCAGGCTTCTGTGCTGATGGAGAACGCCGGCCGGGCGGTCGCCGAGCATATTGGGGAAATTACCGGCGATGTGGTGGGAAAGCGTATCGTGATACTGGCGGGTCCCGGCAATAACGGCGGTGACGGGCTGGTGGCGGCTAGGTATCTTTACGGATGGAATGCTGATGTCAGCCTGTTTCTTCTCGGAAAAAGAAGGGAAGACGACGAGAATCTCGAACTTATCAGGGAACGAACTATCCCGGTAGCGGAGGTTACCGGCCGGGACGAGCTCGATTTACTGATTCAAGCTGCGGAATCGGCTGATATCCTCATCGACGCCCTTTTCGGAACGGGCAATAACCGGCCTCTCGAAGGTATTTACCGTAAGGCGCTGGAGGAAATCGGGTCGGTCATCCGGGCTGGAAAAAGGCTGCATGTCGTGGCGGTTGATATACCGTCAGGCATGGATGCCGATACCGGGGCTGTCGATGATGCCTGCCTGCACGCCGACGAAACGGTTACCCTGGCGGCGCCGAAAAGGGGGTTGTACCACTTCCCCGGTTCGGAATACGCCGGAAGGATAACGATTGCCGAAATAGGCATTCCGGAGCACCTTTTTCGTGATATCACCCTCGAACTGAATACTGCCGGAAGAGTTCGGAAACTGCTTCCCCGGCGGCCGGTCACCGCTAATAAAGGGACGTTCGGCAAGGTGATGGTCGTTGCCGGTTCCATGAATTATGTCGGTGCCGCGTACCTGGCCTGTTCGGGAGCGGTCCGGGCTGGCGCCGGGCTGGTGACCTGCGCGACTGCTGCCGGGTTGCAGCCGATACTTGCCTCGAAGATGGCGGAGGTAACGTACCTGCCGTTACCGGAAGCAGACCGGGGAATCGTCTCGACCGAAGCGGCAAAAACAATCTTAAATGAAATCGGCGCTTATAACGTCCTCCTCATTGGTTGCGGACTGGGGCAAAGCGATTCGGCACGGGATTTCGTGCGAACGCTGCTGCTGATGAACAGCCGGTTGCTGCCGGTGGCGGTCATCGATGCGGACGCTCTCAATACGCTGGCGGGTGTGCCTGAATGGTGGCGTCAAATAAGCGGTAATGCTATACTAACACCACACCCCGGTGAAATGGCGCGGCTGACCGGACTGACGGTTGCCGAAGTCCAAAGGAGCCGTCTGGAACTCGCCGGTGAGTCGGCTGAAAAATGGGGCTGCACCGTCGTGCTGAAAGGCGCTTATTCGGTCATCGCTTCGCCCGGTGTCGAGCCGGTCATCAACCCGGTGGCGAATCCGGGAATGGCTTCCGCTGGCATGGGAGATGTACTGGCGGGAGTGATAGCGGGAATGGCTGCCCAGGGGCTCAGCCCGTTCGAGGCTTCTACCGCGGGCGTATTTATCCACGCCGAAGCCGGGGAAATGGCGAGGGAAACAATCGGAGACACGGGCATGACTGCCTCCGATATACTACCTCTGCTGCCGAAGGCAAACAAGAAAGTGAAAACCGGTTTTTAGGTGGCAATAGTATTAAGGTAGGTTACAATTCTAAATCCCCCCGCCCCTCTTTCCAAAAGGGGGGATTTTGGATAGTTTGTAACAAAAACCTTTTAGTAACCACGCGGTAAGAAGTGTTTTAGTCTTATTCGGAATTGGAGAAACTTTATGTTACTGGCTATCGATGCAGGAAATACCAATGTTAAAATAGGTATTTTTGACGGCAATAAAGTTCGTGCTTCCTGGGCGGTATATACGCGGATAAACCAGATGGCGGATGAGTACGCGGTGTTACTGCTGAACCTGCTGAAACAGCATGGTATCGAGACTAGGGATATCGATAGTGCGGTAATAAGCTGCGTCGTCCCCCCTCTGAGAAGAACCTTCAACCAGTTGTTCGAGCGGTATTTTAACATCAAACCGCTGATGGTCGGTCCCGGCATTAAAACCGGCATCAGAATCCGGATGGATAATCCCCGGGAAGTCGGTTCGGACAGGATTGCCAACGCCACAGCCGCCTATCACCTCTACAAGAAAACGGTAATAATTGTCGCCATGGGTACGGCGACGGCTTTCGATACGGTCTCGGCGGCCGGTGATTACCTGGGAGGAGCAGTCGCGCCGGGAATCGCCATTTCGGCCGAGGCGCTCTTCGAAAGAACAGCCGCTCTACCGAGGGTCGAATTCGTAAGGCCGAAACATGCTATCGGTACCAACACTATCGCTGCCATTCAATCCGGGCTGATATTCGGCTATGCCGGTCTCATCGAAGGAGTCGTTTCGCGAATCCAGGAAGAGCTTGACGAGAAAGCGCTCGTGATAGCCACCGGCGGGTATGCCGACCTGATTGCCGATGAAACGAAGATAATCGATATCGTTAACCCTGACCTCACCCTGATGGGATTGAAGATACTGTTCGAAATGAACAAGGCGTAACTTTTTTCACGGGAGCCGTCGATGGAAAAGAAACAGGTTGTCGTTCTCGGTGTTACCGGAGGAATCGCTGCCTACAAGGCCGCCGACCTCGCCAGCAAGCTCGTTCAGGCAGGGCTTGCAGTGAAAACTATCATGACAAAAGAAGCGACTGAGTTCATCACGCCGCTGACGTTCAGAAACCTCACCGGTCAGCCGGTGGTGACGGATATGTTTGACTTGAATTCGGAATACAGCGTCGAACACGTCGCCCTTGCGGAAGAAGCGGATGTTGTCGTTATCGCCCCGGCGACGGCGAACATTATTGCGAAAATCGCCTGCGGTATCGCAGACGATTCGTTGACCTGCACGGTACTGGCGACGGAAGCGCCGGTCGTTCTGGCTCCGTCGATGAACGATAACATGTACAAAAACCCGGTTACGCAGGAAAACCTCGAAAAGCTGAAGAAACGGGGTTTTACCTCGGTCGAACCTGAGTACGGCCGGCTGGCGTCCGGGAAAATCGGGCAGGGTCGGCTGGCAGATATACAGCAGATAATCGCAGCCGTACAATCGACACTGGACAGTCGCAAATGAGCCTCATCGGAAAACACGTAGTGATAACTGCCGGGGGTACCCGCGAACCCATCGACCCGGTGCGGTACATAGGCAACCGTTCCTCCGGGAAAATGGGGTTTGCTCTGGCTGATGCCGCAAAAGACCGGAGAGCAAATGTCACCCTGATAACGACGGTTAACCCTCCGAAACCGGATTACTACGATACTGTTGTCATGGTTGAAACGGTCGCAGAGATGAGAGAGGCGGTACTGAACGCCTGTAAACAAGCCGATATCCTGATAATGGCAGCGGCGGTCTCCGACTACCGGGTGAAAAACCCGGCAACCGGCAAGATAAAGAAGAAAGGCGAGAACCTTATCCTTGAACTGGTTCAGACGGAGGATTTCCTCCTCGAAGTTCCGGATACCCTGGTGAAAATCGGCTTCGCCGCCGAGACTGACGATTTACTCGCCAATGCCGAAAAAAAACTGAAAAACAAGCGGCTCGATTTTATCTGCGCCAACGATGTCTCGGCGACCGATGCCGGATTCGCCGTCGATACCAACCGGGTTACCATGCTCTTCAACGACGGCACCCGGGAAGAAATTCCGCTGATGAGCAAGAGAAAGGTTGCCGAGCGCATCCTCGACCGGGCGGAAGACTGCCTGAACCGGGGAAAATCGGGATAACGAATTCGGACGCCAATGCTTATCAGATGCTATCAGACCAATGATGAACCGGCAGTAATTTCGCTCTGGCAACGATGTAACCTGACCCGTCCCTGGAATGACCCGAAGCGGGACATAAGGAGAAAACTGGCTGACAGCCCGGAGCTGTTTTTTGTCGGTGAACTCGACGGGAGCATTATTGCTACGGTGGTGGCCGGGTATGACGGCCACCGGGGCTGGATTTACTACCTGGCGGTCGACCCGGATATGCAGAAGCATGGATACGGCCGGGAGATTATGAGATACGCCGAAGAAAAATTGCTGGAGCTGGGATGCCCGAAAATCGACCTGATGGTCAGGAAAACCAACAGCGGAGTCATCGGTTTTTATCAGAGTATAGGGTATACTGAGGACGACGTAGTGACCATGTCACGACGCCTGATACAGGATTAAACGGTTGACATAAACAAGATAAATTAAACCTGAGGATACGGAAATGGCAGAACCTGCACGGGAATATGAAGAAATGCCGAAGGCCTACGAGCCGGGGGTAGTCGAGAAGAAATGGTACGATTTCTGGATGAAAAAAGGGTATTTTACCCCGGTTATCGACAGGAACAAAAAACCGTTCGTCATCATCATGCCTCCGCCGAATCTGACGGGAGACCTCCATATGGGGCATGCCATGCCGGCGACGCTGGAAGATATCATGGCCCGCTGGCACCGGATGATGGGAGAACCGACGCTCTGGCTGCCGGGAGTCGACCACGCGGCTATCGCCGCCCAGGTGGTCGTCGAACGCCAGCTCGCTAAACAAGGCACCAGCCGCGAAAAGCTTGGCCGCGAGCAGTTCCTCGAGCGCATGTACCAGTGGGTCGATAAATGCCGGAACACCATTACCGAACAGCA
>CAZOGR010000131.1:0-4621 GCA_964579355.1 uncultured Dehalococcoidales bacterium
TTTACCATGATTATACCACATTAATACGAATATTTATATGTTACATGATACTAGTACCGCCCGTATTTTTCAGCCGAATCTATCATGGCTTTTAAGTTAGCCGGTTTTATTTCCCCGTAGCCTACCGTTGAAGAAGTCAGGATAAAGCCGCCGTTTTTTCCGCAGTCCTTTATCAGTTTCTTACAGTAATCCTCCACTTCGGAAGGCGAAGCGGCGCACAGCAGGGAAACAGGCACATTTCCGCACAGGCAAGCGCAGTCACCAAGGATTTCTTTGGCTCGTTTCATATCTGATTCCTGGATGCGGATATAGAAAGTGCCCTTGGGAAAATCGGTAAAATACTCCAGTTGCTTATCCCGTCTTCCCTCAAAGAACATCCGGATGACATCGTAGCCAAGGTCGAACGTCGTTTGAATCGCCCGTTTCCAGTAGGGCCAGACGAACTCCTCGAACTGCTTTATCGATAAAAATTCATCGGATACCCTGTGCGATTCTCCGGATGAGCCTATCGCAAATTTTCCATCCTTGTGGACGGCCGGTTTCGCCTGGGAAATCTGAAATTCGAGGAACTTCTCAAGAGCGGCTTTCAGCTTGTCCGGTCTCCGGAACATATCGGCACTGACCCCTCTGAAACCTCTGAATGTATTGGAAAAGTCTGAAAAAGGAGGATTAACTCCCCCTCGGGCATTCCAGAACGGGTCGATGGGGAAACCGATTGATTCCATTTCCTTGTCAAAATCACCCACGGCTTTGTCCCATTCCTGCTTTTCCTGCCCTGCCTGTTTCATAACTTTGGCAAACTGTGCATATTCCGGCGAATCGAAAAATGAGACGAGAGATAACGGGTTTCTTCCCATGTCTCGCAGGGGAGGGAGTTTAGCCAGAGGTTGCATTGAGTTATATACCCGCGGCAGCCAGTAGCGGAATATGTAATCCGACGGATCGAGAAGAAATGCATCATACTCGTCCGCTTTCATGAACTCATCCTCGCGTATCTGGTGGGGAACATCGGCGGGAAGTTTCCCGCCGGAATGCCAGGTATAATTTGAATCAAGAATATCAAGGGCTTTCCCCGGTCCGGAAGTTATGTTGCCGTATGCGTCAGGTGCAAAATCGACCAGCATTCTTTTCAGTGCCCGTTTCCAGGCCGGAGCATCGTAGTAAATACTTGAGAATGGTATTCCAACGTGTTTACACGCCGGGTAGGTACCGGAAAACAGAACAGGGACTCTGTCCGGTACTTTCAGCATAATAGCATCGTACAATCTCTTTTCCCGCTCGTGGTAGAGCTCCTCGACCGATTTTCCATGTTTCTTCTGGATTTCTTCCCGTAGTTCCCGGTCCTCGACCGGCATTTCTTCTCTTGCTTTCTCCGGTGACATTGCTTCTCCTTCGTTATTGTTGGTTATTAGCCTGTAACTGGTATCCGTTTCGGTAACGGCTTTCCTGTACATTGACTTGAACTTGCTGAAATGCTAGACTCGTACGATAATTGTACAAGATATCGTATATCACTATCGTATACTTTATGTTATTCTGTCAAGCACGATACGGTACCGCTTTGTTTCTCCTCCGGAGTAATGGAAAAGCAGGTATTAGTATGCATCCGGAATACGTCGCCGGCGGCTGCACGCTCGTCGGTGACGGGATGTTGAAAAAAATAACGTTATCAGGAGGCTGTCATTGTGGTTACGGTAAATACTGTCCTTGGGCCGATGGATTCCGCCGATCTCGGTTTCACCCTCATGCATGAACACATTGTCCACCAGGGGCCGCTCATCCAGAACTACCCTGAACTGTTCGGCCCCAGGATTATTGAGAGAATAATCGAAGGGGTAAGCAAGGCGAAAGAAGGAGGAGTCGATACAATCGTTGACGCAACCCCTTTCGATACCGGACGGGATGTGAACATAATGGCCGAAGTATCACGCCGGACCGGCGTCAATATCGTTGCCTGCTCAGGCTGGTGGATGAAACTCCCGGACTACCTGTACGAAAATTCTCCTGACCTCTTCGCTGACCTGTTTGTCCGCGATATCGAAGTCGGTATCGCCGGAACCGGTATCAAGGCAGGAATACTAAAATCGGCAGCCGATTATGGTGGGGTGACCCCAAACGGAGAAATAATGCTGCGTTCCATCGCCAGGACGCAACGCCGGACGGGCGTTCCCATCATGCTCCATTCCTTCGCCACCGAACAGGTGGCACGGCAGCAGTTAGCCATCCTACAGGACGAAGGCGTCGATATGAAAAAAGTCGTTGTCGGCCACGCCAACGATACTCAGGATATGGAATACCTGACCTGGATTCTCGAGCAGGGATGCTACCTGGGGATGGACCGGTTTCCGGGTTCGTACCTGAGCCCCCATGCCCGCACGGAAACAATGAAACGATTGATTGACGCAGGCTGGACCGACCGTCTTTTACCTTCCCATGATATCAGTATGATTGACCCGCTCGCCTTTTCCCCGCCCGCTGTCCGGGATATCATGAATAACAGAAATCCCCATGGTTACCTTTACCTGAAAAAAGTTATTTTCCCGTGGCTACGGGAGATGGGGATTGCCGATACCGTTATTGATAAGCTGTGTGTCGACGGTCCGAAACGATTCTTCGAGGGACGGTAAATGGAATTCCGCTCAATGAACGACAAACTGATATTCGAAATATTTGTTGATATCGATATGGCACAGGTGTCGCAGGTAAACAGTCCCGTGGGAGAAGTCGTCATGATACCCTTCAACGGAACCGTTACCGGGGAACTTTTTCAGGGACGAATCCTGCCGGGGGGAGTCGATGTTCAGACGGTCGACCGGAACGGGGTGAGGCATATGTCAGCCCGCTACATGCTTGAAGGTACGGATAAATCCGGTCGACCGTGCCGGATTTATGTTGATAACAACGGCTGGTTCAGCGGAGAGATGGCCATGCCCTTTAAAACTATCCCCACCTTCCGTACCGACAGCCCGGTTCTTGCAGAATACCTGCACCGTAATACGTTCCGCACCGAAGGCCATCCCCGCGAGGGTGGAGTTGTTATCAAAGTCTTCGAAATCAGTTCTTCATATTGACGGGTGAGACAAACACTAGATATATACTATCACTTCATCGCCGTCCCACTTGAAACGGGCATTCAGTTCGGCACCTTCCGTGATGTTTTTCATATACTCGAAAACCTGCTGCCCTTTTTCGTCATTTCCGACTATCTCCGGAGGGGTATTGTCTCCGGCAATACACGGGAGATAACTCACCCGGGTGATACGCCCGGCCTCTACCCTGCATTTAGCAATAACGGTCAACCCCTGTTCCGGCGAATACGGGAACCGAGTCTCTTTACCTCCGGGTTCGAAGAAGAATGGCCCGCCGTGAGCTTTCACGAACTTCCTGTCCTGTGTCGCGCCCTGAACGGTTGATTCTTCTGTACTGATGACGAAATTACCCAGTCCGTGAAAAATCCACTTGCTGTTGTACTGTTCGATACCTTTCAGTATGTGAGCATGTGATGCCAGGATGATATCGGCTCCGGCGTCGATTGCCGCATACGATACCTGCTGTTCATACATTGCCAGCTTGACCGGTAAAAAGCCTATTCCCTTACTGAGAAAAACTACCAGTACATCGCAGAGTGGCCGCAGCTTTTTAATGTCGTCCTCCATTGCCTTCAGCCTGGTCGGTTCGGCAAAGGTATAGGTGACAGGATATCCGCCGATAATCGGAAGGTCCATCTCGTAAGCAGCCAGGATATGCAGGTAAGCGCACCCCGCTTTTTGCGGGAGAGCCCATGAACCCTTCGGACCGGTACAGTTATAAGACAGGAAACCGTAGCGTATCCCGTCGCGGACGACTATCGCCGGCTTCCGTGCCTCATCGATATTCATCCCTGCTCCGCAGTGAGCGATATTGCAGCGGTCAAGTCCGGCAACGGTATCTTCGATGCCCGGGTCACCGGCATCCCAGCAATGGCAATTTGCCAGTGTCATAATAGTGAATCCTGCATACTGTAAAGCGGCGATATTCCGCGGGTCGGCTCCCGGGATTTCAATTCTTTCGCCGACCTGGGCCAGCCCCATATCGGCAAACGTGTTCACCCCTCTTGAAGTAAACATACATTTTACTTGACCGAGGGCTATATCAGCCGATTCCAGTACAGGCTTTGTTTTTTCAAACAGCGGTTCAGCCGGCGGGGCACCGTACAGATATACGTCTCCCACAGCCAGCATCGTCTGGGTTTTCGAACTCATTCACTCTGCTCCTCTCCGGCATCTGATGAGTATGTCTCACCTGCATTACCGCTTAAAGTCATTTCCTCTACCGATACTATCGTTGTATCCTTCACAGGTCTCGCCCCTGAAATCAGCGTCTGCGGAAGACGCTGGGGGGTTATGCTTAACGCAATCCCTTTTTGATGTCTCTGTATGACGATTGGAACGGTAAATGGTGTTTCCAGGTATCTCAGGCTGACTTTTACCGTATCATCGTCCGCCCATGACCCGGATGCGTACACCATCTCGGGTAAATCATCAGCGACATGCAGGGTACTCAGCCTGTCAACCCCGTCCAGGCTGATGTGAAGCAGGAAAACTCGGTTGTCTGAACGGATTTCAGCAATGATTTCTCCCCG
>CAZOGR010000132.1:0-4602 GCA_964579355.1 uncultured Dehalococcoidales bacterium
ATACTGTGAAATCGGCTCCGAGTCTTCTTGCCAATTCCCGTTAAACTGTTATAATACGTATAGAACAGTGAATAAGCTGAAAGGATCAGAAGAGGAGAAGGAGAAGCATGAAAAAGGTACTCAGGTTCGCTATTATCCTGGCAATAACGGCGGTGCTTATACCCGGCCTGCTTGCCTGCAGTTCGGATTCTTCGGAAGAAGAGAATATCCGAAAGTGGGCCGACTCGGCGACAGAGGCCTATTTCGAAGGATTGGACGCCAATAACTTCGATAAATATACCCGGTACGCGAACGACGAATTCAAAGCGGCCATAACGAAGGAAGCGCTTGAAACACTTTCCGCCCAGTTGAAGACCCAGGTCGGCGCTTATCAATCGATAGAATACAAGAGCTTTGCGGAACAGGAAGGGTACATTCACATCCTGTACACGGTGAAGTTCGAAAAATCGGAAGTCAGTGCCAGAATGGTATTCGATACCGACCACAAAATTGCCGGTCAGTGGTTCGATTAACAGGTTATTATGCTGCAGCAGGCAATCGATACATTTGTTTCGGCGTTCTATTTCCAGGGGCTTGAATGGACGGAAGCGCTCATTGCCATAGCACTGGCTTTCGGGTTCGGGACGGTCTGGCTGGTGCCGTATTGTCAGCCGGTTTTCAGAAACCGGAAACTCTGGCTCGTGTTTATCAGCAGCGCGCTGGTAACCTGGTTTTCGATTGCTTTTATCCAGTCGCCGCTGCAAACTTTAACCGGGCGGGGACTGGCAGCCATATCTTCCTCCGAATCACTCAACCGGTGGTTGTTGCTGGCAGGTATTCCGCAGATACTGCTGAGCGGGTTCGTTCAGGAAGCGGCGAAGCTGGTACCTGTTCTCTTCTACCGGTACCGGAATAAGGTGGACTTCACTCCGCGACACGGCCTTATTGCCGGGGCGATATCCGGAGCCGGATTCGGCATCTTCGAGGCGATATGGGCACACAATACGATATTTGCCGGGGGCTGGGGCTGGTACCTTGTCAAACTCTACGGTTTTACCGGGCTGATGGGATTCTTCGAACGATTTTTCACTATCGCTCTTCATATTGCTGTTTCAGCTCTTGCCGGGTACGGGCTGGCGAAAGGGAAGGGATGGCAATTTTACCTGATTGCCTCTCTGCTGCATGGCCTGGCTAACTACGGAGTACTCCTGCTTCAAAAAGGAGTGCTGACTCCGGTGCAGACCGAGCTATATATTGCCGGGGTGGCCTCTGCTGCTACCGTGGCTGCTTTGTATGTGCAGTGGCGGAGACACCCGGATATTCAATCAGGCTGACCGGAGGACGCACCTGTCTTTTACCCCTCGTGATGTTGCTGAATCGCCTTCACATAAGCTATAATCGCTATAAGGAACCCCTCAATAATTTTCCCCTGGAGATACTTATTTGCTTAAAAGCCATACGTGCGGAGAACTGAACGTTAAAAATGCCGGTGAGACGGTTACGCTGGCCGGATGGGTAGACCGGCGAAGAGACCATGGAGGCCTGACTTTCATCAACCTGCGGGACCGGTCCGGGGTGGTGCAGGTGGTATTCAATCCGGAAATTTCACCGGAAAGTCACGCGGTTGCCGAGCAGTTACGGAGCGAATACGTTGTCAGCATTACCGGCGAGGTCTGTCTCAGGCCGGAGGGCACCGTCAATACGAAGATGTCGACCGGCGAAATTGAGGTCGTGGCGAAATCGACCGAGATTTTAAATGCAGCCCTGACGCCGCCGTTCTATATCAATGAAGATATCGATGTCGATGAAAACCTGCGGTTGCAGTACCGGTACCTCGACCTGCGGCGCGAGAGAATGCAGAAGAACATGATGCTCCGTCACAGAGTGGTCAAGTACTGCCGGGACTACCTCGATAGAAAAGGCTTTATCGAGATAGAGACGCCGATTCTGATTAAAAGCACTCCGGAAGGGGCGCGGGACTACCTCGTACCGAGCCGGCTCCATCCGGGCGAGTTTTACGCGTTACCCCAATCACCCCAGCAAATAAAACAACTGCTGATGGTAGCCGGGATGGAGAAGTACTTCCAGGTGGCGAAGTGTTTCCGGGACGAGGACAGTCGGGCCGACCGGCAGCCGGAGCACACCCAGCTCGATATCGAGATGAGTTTCATCGAGGAAGAGGACATATTCCAGCTTATAGAAGAATTATTTACGGGGATGGTGGCAAAAATCAGGCCGGATTGCCGGGTGATTACGCCGTTTCCCCGGTTGACCTATACGGATGTCATGGAGCGATACGGCTCGGATAAGCCAGACCTCCGTTTCGGCCTTGAGCTGGCGGATGTTTCCGATATCGCAGCGAGCACCGGATTCGGCGTATTCAAGAACGCGGTTAATGGCGGCGGGAAAGTGAAAGCCCTCTGCGCGCCCGGCTGCGGCGGCTACGGACGGGGGCAGCTCGACGAACTGAACAAGCTGGCGAAAAGCCTCGGGGCCGCCGGGGTTTTGACGATATCGTTCGATAGTGCGGCGCCGAGTATCGATGAGATGACGCTCGATTCCGTGAAGTCGGTCGCTTCGAAATACATGACGCTCGACCAGATAAAGGACATGGCGAAACGGAGCAAGGCCGGGCCGGGCGACCTGCTGATTATCGCCGCCGGTGAAATCAAGATGGTGAACGCGGTTCTCTCAGAACTTCGGAAAGAGATGGGAAAGCGGCTCAATCTGATACAGGAAGACCTGTTCGCTTTCGCCTTCGTGACCGAGTTTCCGCTGTTCGAGATTAACGAAAAAACGGGGCGAATCGATTCGATGCACAATCCGTTCAGCGCCCCGAAGAAAGACGATATTCCGCTGCTCGATACCGAGCCGTTGAAGGTGCTGGGAAGGCAGTACGACCTGGTCTGCAACGGCTACGAAACGGCGAGCGGCAGCATACGAAATCACAAGCCGGATATTCAGAAGAAGGTATTCGGGATACTGAACTATTCGGATAAGGATATACAGGAAAGGTTCGGGCCGCTGATAAGGGCCTTTGATTACGGGGCACCGCCGCACGGCGGCATTGCTCCGGGCATAGACCGCGTCGTCATGCTCCTGGCGGGAGAAGAGAATATCAGGGAGGTCATCGCCTTTCCGAAGAACCAGGCGGCGGTTGACCTGACGCTTGAAGCTCCTTCGCCGGTAGCTGAAGAGCAGCTGACGGAACTACATTTAAGGTTGCTGGAGGAAGAATGAAGATAACCAATGACAAGACCGAAAATAGCCAGATGTATCTGACTATTGAGGTAACCCCGGAAGAAGTAGAGGAATCGATGGAGGTTTCCTACAAGAAACTGGTCAAACAGTACCGGGTTCCGGGATTCCGCAAGGGGAAAGCGCCCCGGCATATATTCGAGCGTTACCTCGGGCGGGAAAGCCTCATGGAGGAGGCTATCAACGATTTACTGCCGAAAGCCTACGAGAAGGCAGTTGAAGAACACAGCATCAAAGCTATTGCCCAGCCGGAATGGGAAGTCGAGAAGCTGGAACCGATGACACTGAAGGCGACGGTTCCGCTGCCGCCGACGGTTGAGCTGGGCGATTACAAGAGCCTGCGAATCGAGAAAGAAAAAGCGGAAGTGACCGAAGATAAAGTTGACGCTGTTATCGAGCAGCTCCGTCACCAGTGGGCAACCTGGGAACCGGTCGAAGGAAGGCCGCTGGAATTCAACGATATGCTGGCGATGGACATTTCAGGGACAATCGGCGAAAAGTCCGTACTCGACCAGAAGGGGGCGCAGTACCAGGTTATCGAAGGCCAGACGTTCCCGGTGGCGGGATTTCCCGAGCAGCTTGTCGGTTTGAATCCGGGTGATGAAAAAGAGTTCGATATGACGTACCCGGAAGACTATGGCGACGAAGAACTGGCCGGTCAGACGGTCACATTCAAAGTGAAAGTTATCGGGATAAAGAAAGAAGTGCTGCCGGAGATTTCCGACGAATTCGCGAAATCGATTGGCGAGGAATTCGAGACCATGGAGCAGCTCAGGGAACGTGCCATGAAAGACATGCTGGATCGAGCTGAGGAGAGGGTGAAAGCCGATTTTGAGGATAAAGTGATTCATTCGCTGGCAGGTATTTCGAAGGTTGAGTATCCGCCGATAATGGTCGAGTCAGAAACGAACCGGATTATCAACCGCCAGCTTTCGCAGAACAACCAGTCGCTCGAGGATTTCCTGAAAGCTACCGGCAAGACCGAAGAACAGATACGCGATGAACTGAAACCGACTGCCGAACACCGGCTGGTCGATTCGCTGGTACTCGGAAAAGTCGCTGAAGAAGAAGCGATAGAAGTCAGCGAAAGCGAAATCGATGCCGAAATTGATACCATGACCAGGGATTTGAAGGAAAAGAAAGAAGAATTTGTGAAATTTTTCAACGAACCCGGGGCACGGGAATCGATTTCCCGCACGGTGTTAACCCGGAAGACGATTGCGAAACTCACCGAGTACGTGACCGTCGAGCAGGCAGGCGATACAACCGAAGCGAGTAAAGAAGAGGAAACACCAGATGAATCCGGTGAATCCGATAAACCGAAAGCAACCCGAACGCGGAAAAAGAAAAAGGAGGAAACGATAT
>CAZOGR010000133.1:0-4499 GCA_964579355.1 uncultured Dehalococcoidales bacterium
TGCCCTTCTTCACCATGGGCGATAATGCGGGGAAGAATGGTGACGATGCCGTTAATCACGCCGCCCACATTGACATTCATACTGTAATCCCAGTCTTTGAAAGTCGAGGTGACGCACGATCCGCCGGAACCGACTCCGGCGTTGTTGACCAGGACATGGATTTTCCCGAAAACCCGTTCCGCTTCGTCCGCCGCCGCCGCATAGGCTACCCTGTCGGTAACATTGAGTTTGAGAGGATGAACCTGGTCGGCAGTTCCGTTTTCCTTGAAATAGGCATAGGCTTCATCGAGGGCATCCTGGCGCATATCAACAATAACGACTTTCATGCCGTTCTTGACGAACACTTTCGAGATACCGAGTCCGATGCCGCTGGCGCCGCCGGTAACGAAGGCTACCTTTCCTTTGACATCTTTCATTATATTTCTCCTTACTAATCTATATACCGCATGAGCCGTCGGCGCACTTCAGGCCGGCGGGCATACGGAGCGGTTTTTCATCCAGTTTGATACCTGCTGCGGGAATCCATTTATCGACTCCTGTTATGGCATAATGACGGTAGTCGGTGCTTTGCCATATCGGGTTTGTTTCTCCCCCGACAACGACGAAGTTGATACCTTCCGGTTTCAGGAAGGGCGCTTTAGCCTGTTCGCAAATCCATTCGCTGAGCTGTTCGAGGGTTTCGAAGCCATCGTTCTTGATACTCGAGGCGGCCAGCGGGTCGAGGACAAAAGTATAGTTTCCCGTGCCGCCCATATTTTTAATCCTGTCGAGTATGCCTTTCCCGGTACCCATGCCGAGCGTCATGCAGTTCCAGCCGCGGAAGATGCTGACCGTACTTTCTTCCGGTTTATAGCCCTTCCTGACGTGGAACGGTTCGAAAACACTGCGTTCCTCGTTTTCACCGCAGCACTGATTGGTGAAACTCAGGCCGTTGCCGATGGTTGCCATGAAGGTATCACCCAGCCTGGCATCGCCGAAATTAATCGTCATCAGCGTCCATGTCCGACCGATTATCGCGTTCGAGTAGTTGAAAGGCCCGAGAGCCGCCCCGCCGCAGTTCATGCCAATGGTATTGCGCACCGGCCCGTTAACCATGACAATGCTTCCGTAGGAACCGGTCGAACTCGGCATGTTCGGATGCTTCGTCTCGGCGATAGCCAGAATCACCGGCAGGTGTTCCGGCCTGGCGCCGGCCATCACCGCGCAAACCGCTACCTTCTCCACGGTATAAGAATTCATTTCCTCATGCGTCGTTACGGTCATCATGCCCACTTCTTCCTGCGGGTCATGGTCGGTGCCGGTCAACATTTCAGCGACGCGTTCTTCGGTCGGGAGGATTATCGGCAGTCCGTCCGTCCAGCCGTTTTCGAGGAAGAACCGGTGGAGATTCTCTTCGGTATCGGGTTCGAGGAGACGGGGACGTTTTTCCCTTCGGGGAATAACCGGGTTCTTTTCCGCATTACTGAGCGGCCGGGTGAGGGCGTTGATTATCTCATTCATCAGCGGTACGCCGGTGACCGGGTCGTCACCCCAGACATAGTTGTGGAGTGTTTCCTGAGGTACCCAGGCGACCGGGTAAGGCGGGAACGACCAGCGCAGGGGCATGCCGTGAGACCGTCCGTCCCTGAGAACATAGTCCGCGAAGCGGGAGGTTACAATCGGCGCGGTAGGAAGGTCATAATCTCCTTCGAGGGTGCGGCTGAATTCAGCGAGACTCGCTGAACAGCCGTCTCAGCCACCGACACCGAGGACGACACCATCAGCTTCCTTCTTGCACAATACCCAGCTTTCGGGGTCATCGGCGAAGGTGTTGCCGGCTTTCACATGAAGTACCGTTTTGACTTCCGGCATGTTTTCTTTGAACCAGAGCTGAACTTCCTGGAGGAATTCGTTTGCGCCGGCGAATCCGGTATCGACGAGGTAGATGGTTTTCCCTTCCAGGGTATCGAGGCGGGGGGCCATTCTGCGTGGCAGGTCGTCAATCGACATGACCGGCTGGGTTTTCGGGTCGAAAATGGACATCATTTCCGAACCCGGTTCGCCTCTTCTTCCGAATTTACCGGTTGGTTGTCCGCGCGGGTCCAAGACTTGAATTAAGTTATTACTCATTTTCCATCCTCTTACACTAGTAACCCATACTAGCTTTTAGATTCTGGTCTATCCAAATCCATTGTGTCCAGTGATCAGTTGCAAAGTATCCTACACTGTTCTCACCAGCGTAGTTCTTCACCCATGGCCACCATATTGTATAAGTCGGATAGAATGGTGTTGGGACACAATATGCCTGCTCAATAAGGTGGATACAAAGCGGACGGCATAACTCCATAGAGCCACTGAAATCCGTAATTGCCAGTTGCTTTACCTCTTTAGCAGTCTGGTCCACGTACGGTTCGTTGATAAGACTAGCATTAACCCAGTTCCTGACGGCATAGAGTGACTGTTCAGGATAAGAAGAATTTGGAGAAGTGCCGAGTGCAATCAATTCATAAGCAATGCTAAAAGCAAGATTCATAACAGTACCGCTATCAGGCAGAACATTCATTTCCAGTTCAATACCGACCTGATCCCACATATCTGCTACTATCGAGTAGTAGTCGATCTCGGTTTGAGTCAGGCTAAGTTTTGCCTTGAAGCCGTTTGGGTAGCCTGCTTCAGCCAGAAGCTCTTTGGCTCTGTCGGGATTATACGTATACAGTTCCTTAATTGCATTGGTGCAATCTGGGTCATCTATACTGACATAGAGCGGCTCGTAACCCTCAAGTTGAAAGTAAGGCCAGCTTATGATATTTCCTAATCCCTCATACAGGCTTTCGTTAATATCGTTGAAGTTAGTAGCCATCAGCATAGCACGACGTACTCTTATATCATTGTAAGGCGCTTGGTCTGTTTTCATAAATATCGGATTAATACGCCATTTCCCACGCTCTGCAGCTACAAGATCAGGGGTATTCCGCAACAAAAGGTTTTTATCCTCTGCGGTGATAGCTGCTAGTTGGTCAAGTTTTCCTGTCCTTAAAGCGGCATGTCTGGTTGAGGTATCTTGAATAATGTAGTAATTAAGGCTGTCAACATAGGGTAACTGACTACCTTTTCCGGGACCAACCGGATCTGTCATCCAGTAATTTGGGTTTTTATCCAATTTAACCATGTTCCCGACTACGTAATCTTTTACCATAAATGGTCCGGTAGCGACTGAATATTTCCAGTTCGTACAGGATTCGTAGCCCCATGTTTCATATACTTCCGGCGCCAAGACACGAGCAGAAAGATTTGCCCTCATCAATGCGTCGATATGGTCGTCCAGTTTATGGACAATCTCGAATGAGTCGGATCCGGTTTTTACCGCCCTGGGGTAGCGAACATTGGGATATAGCTGCCAGCACTGGGAATGCTCGTTTGTGTAAGGCTGGTTAAAGTTCCAAACGCAGTCATCGACGGTCATTTCTCTGCCGCCGACCAGGCGTCCGGCTTCACTGTCAGGCGTTGCGAAGTATACTCCTTCACGAACGGTAAACCACGTCCTTACTTCAGTACCATCAGCAGTGATTTCCCAGCCATAGTCAGACGCGAGATACCCTGTATCAAATTCGGGGATTCTGGTACTCATACCCCAAGTTGTCAGACCCTCGCCATAACCACCAGCTGGTCCTTTTGCCCAGTTTCCATCAAACATTCTCTGATGCATTTGCTCTACAGGCCAAGATCCGCCGAAACTGATTATGTCCCATCTCGGTTCCTCAGCTAAAGCGATATTTATAGTACCACCATACTGGGGTTTTTCTGAGGTGACGATGGCTGGTTCTTTTTCACCACCAGTATTCGATGTGCTTGTTCCCGTATCACTACCACCAGTAGTTACCGTCTGACCGCTGTCGGTCGTTGTCACTGTCCCGCTGGTATTGTCTTTTGTACCACAGGATGCTATTACCAGGGATAACACCATTAGAAAGCTTATCAATATCCATAGGACTTTCTTTACCATCTCTAATTCTCCTTCTCTGTTATCGAGAAAATATAAAATCCTTTTTACCTGATATTTTTATCGGACTAATTTACAGTTCACCCAAACCTTATATTCTTTCCTCCTTTCGATGAAACCACCCCAAAATCATATAGTAGTTGTACTCCTGAGAAATAGCTCCGTTTATCATCCTTTTTTTGATGGCTTTTTCTTGCAAGTCGGTTTTTTTATTAAAATTAACCGTTTTCCAGCTTTTACAGAACAGGCATATCTGTTGCGGGGACAACTATACTCAACTTAACCGAAGTGCATTTCATACTAATCATATTTTCACCATGGTAAGCAGATAAAATATCCGCATTATGTTCTTGTAGGAAACTTTTATACTGTACTTTCTGATGTATTCCAGCAATCCATCTTAAAATGAGATTGCAGAAATTCCAGCACAAAGACGCAAAGTTTTACCGTTTTATCCAGTCGATACCGTCTCTGGCTTTTCCCCAGCCGGCTTCTTCAGCACCGGCCATCGGTCCGGCAT
>CAZOGR010000134.1:0-4485 GCA_964579355.1 uncultured Dehalococcoidales bacterium
GCCTCGGCAGCCCCGGCATCGATGACCAGCTTGCCCTTTGTCGAAAGCCCGCTCATCATCCATCGTTCCCGGCTCTCCAGCCGGTCGCAGGTCGGGAGGAACAGGGTGCCGATTTTTTCTCCGGTCGCTACCCGGGTGATGACATCCGGTTCGGCGCCTTTAGCGATGACGACCGCCACCCCTGACGACGTCGCCAGCTTGGCGGCCTCTATTTTCGTCACCATCCCGCCCGTCCCGAGCGTTCCGGCTGTTCCCTTGACCATCTTCTCGATGGAAGCGTCTATCTTATGTACCTCGGAAACCAGCGTAGCGTCAGGTACGTGGTGGGGGTCGGCGGTGTACAGCCCTCCGATATCGCTCAGAATCAGCAGCAGGTCGGCGTCGATGAGGTTGGCGACCATCGCTGAAAGATTGTCGTTATCCCCGAACTTCGCTTCGCGTATTTCATCGATTGCTACCACATCATTCTCGTTGACGATGCAGATGATTCTCATCTCCAGCAGCGCCAGCAGGGTGTTGCGGGTGTTGAGGTACCCCGAGCGGTTATTCAAGACCTTCTTCGTCAGCAGCGCCTGGGCAACGGTGATGCCATGCTTCGAAAAAAGCTGGTCGTAGGTATTCATCAGTTGTCCCTGGCCGACCGATGCCAGCACCTGCTTGAAGGGGATTCCCTTCCGTCCCTTGACATTCCCCAGCTTGTGGCGTCCGGCTGCGATTGCCCCCGACGAAACGACCAGCAGCTCCATTCCCTGGCTGTGAAGTGTGGCCATCTGGCTGATAAGCCCCGACATGACGGCCGGGTCAAGGTGGTCGGTGCCTCCGGTAAGGAGGCTCGTCCCGAGCTTGACCACGATTCTTTTATACGTCTCAGGTTTATTTTCTGGCTTTTTGTTTTCCTGACTCATTGGTACCTTCCGCTTCTTGCTGTTGACCCATTATAACAAGCCGCCTGATTTCGAACAATACAGAACGACATAATCTGTGATACACTGAAAAAAAGGGCTGGTTCGCCGGAATCAGCCCTTAAAGGCGTGTCTGAGAGAGAATAGTGAACGTAACAGGTTTATTATCGATTGCCGATTCGATGCCGGAAATGAACGGCATGATAAAGGAGATGGAAGCGAAAGGGTCCTCCTCGGCAGCCCTCATGGATGCCGCCAAACCTTTTGTCATTTCTGCTTTACATAATAAACTGCATGTTCCCGTGCTGATGGTAACTTCCCACGCCGAAAACAGCCGGAAAATTCATGAACTGCTCCGTACCTGGCTGCCGGACGCCGATATACGGATATTCCCCGAACCGGAAGCCTTACCCTACGAACGGATTTCGACCGATACGGTTTCCGAGTTGGAAGTCGTACAGATTCTGACTGCTCTGACGCAATGGAAAACGGCCGGAGAGAAACCTGGGAGAAATGCCCCCGTCGTCATTGCCTCCACTTCTGCCTTCACCCGGAAACTGCCCCGGTTCGATGATTTTTCCGGAGCGATTCATTCCATTACCTGCGGCATGGAAACCGAACCCTTCAGCCTTATTGCGAAGTGGCAGGCTATCGGCTACCGCCTTAAAGAAGTGGTGGACATGCCGGGCACCGTCAGCCACCGGGGCGGTATCATCGATATCTTCCCCCCCACCAGCGATATGCCGGCCCGCCTCGAGTTCTTCGGCAATACCATAGAGAGTATCCGGATTTTCGATTCCTCTACCCAGCGCTCCGTCGGCAAGGTCGACCTTCTCACTGTCAGCCCGGCTACCGAACTGCTTCAGCCTTTTTTACTTGACCGGCAGCGTCTGGAATCACTGCTGAAAAAACTCGACCTCTCACCGTTGAACCCGGATGCGAAATACCGCTTAGGCCAGGAAATCGGTATGCTGCTCGAAAAAGGGGTGCCGGACGACCTCCATTTCTACGCCCCCCTCTTCAACACCGGCTGCCTGACCGACTATCTCCCGGACGAGGGCATTATCGTTCTCGACGAACCGGCGGCCGTCTGGTCGGCGATGGATGCCTATTACGAAAAGGCCGAAGAACTCCGCTCCGAAAAACTGGCTGAAGAAGAACTCCCCGGCAATTACCCGGTTCCCTTCTTTACCCGTAAAGAAATACTGCCGGAAATCGAAAAACGAAAATCGCTCCGGTTAACCTCCTTTGGCGTACCTGCCGGTGAGACAATGTTTGAGCCGGATTTTACGCCGAACGTCAGCTACGCCGGGCAGATACCCCTCTTCATCGAAAAGATAAATGAAATGCTCCGCGACGGCGTGACCGTCGTTATCGTCAGTTCCCAGGCCGACCGCCTCTCCGAATTGCTCGGGGAGGAAGATATCATTGCTGTTCCTGTCGATGAAATCAGAGAACTACCTCCTCGTGGCTCGCTGACCCTGGTGCAGGGAATTCTCGACGGCGGCTGGATTGCCGGCGGCGATATGGCGATACTCACCGACCGCGAAATTTTCGGTTTCATCAAGCAGCGCCGGTTAATCAGAAAGCACCCCGTCCCTCACCGGAAAGCATTTACCGAAATGAACCCCGGTGATTTCGTGGTCCATATCGAGCACGGCATCGGAAAATTCGCCGGGGTTATCCGGATGAAGGCGGATTCCGGCATCGGCGAAAAAGAGTATATGCTCATCGAGTACGCCTCCGGCGACCGTCTCTATGTCCCGGCCGAGCAGATTGACCGGGTCGGGCGGTACGTCGGTTCCGGTGAACAGGAACCGGTTTTGAGCCGGCTCGGTACCCAGGAATGGTCGCGGACGAAACGGAAGGTCAAGGATGCTGTCGAGGAAATCGCCGAAGACCTGATTAACCTCTACGCCAGCCGGGAAATTGTCACCGGATTTGCCTTTTCCCCGGATACCGTCTGGCAGCAGGAGGTAGAGGCTGCATTCCCCTACGTCGAAACGCCCGACCAGATAACCGTCCAGCGTCAGATTAAAGAAGACATGGAGAAAACGAAACCGATGGATCGGCTCGTTTGCGGCGACGTCGGCTACGGAAAAACCGAAGTTGCCGTCCGGGCTGCTTTTAAAGCCGTCATGGACGGCAAGCAGGTGGCGGTGCTCGTTCCCACCACCGTCCTCGCCGAGCAGCACTACACGACCTTCAGTCAGCGCTTGAAGGCCTTTCCTGTGAAAGTCGAGGTACTGAGCCGTTTTCGCTCCCATGCCGAGCAGAAACGCATTGTGGAAGATTTGGCCGATGGCAAGGTCGATATCTGTATCGGTACCCATCGCATTATTCAGAAAGATATCCGCTTCAAAGACCTCGGTCTCCTGATAATCGATGAGGAACAGCGCTTCGGCGTCACCCACAAGGAATACCTCAAGAAAAAGCGGCAGGAGGTCGATGTCCTCACCCTCAGCGCAACTCCCATCCCCCGTACCCTCCATATGTCGCTCGTCGGCGTCCGGGATATGAGCGTCATGGAAACCCCGCCGGAAGAGCGCCTGCCGATTAAAACCTACGTCTCCGAGTTCAACGACCATCTCGTCCGGGAAGCTGTCCTGAGAGAACTTGAGCGGGACGGCCAGGTCTTCTTCGTCCATAACCGGGTGCAGAGCATCGGCATGGTTACCGCTAAACTTCAGGAACTGGTGCCGGAAGCCCGGTTCATTATCGGCCACGGCCAGATGGCTGAGGGAGAACTGGAAAAGGTCATGGCTCATTTCTACCGGAAAGAATACGATGTCCTCGTCTGCACCAGCATCATTCAGTCCGGGCTGGATATGCCGAACGTCAATACCATGATTGTCAACCGGGCCGATAAGTTCGGGCTTACCCAGCTTCATCAGTTGCGGGGCAGGGTAGGACGCGGCACTGAAACCGCCTATGCCTATTTTCTCTACGATAAAGGCCGGCGCCTCACCCCCGTTGCCGAAACCCGCCTCCGGACAATTGTCGAGGCCTCCGAACTTGGCGCCGGGTTCTCCATTGCCATGAAAGACCTCGAGATACGGGGAGCCGGAACCCTCCTCGGCATGCGTCAGAGCGGCCATATCTCGGCGGTTGGTTTTAACCTCTACACCCAGCTCCTGGCGCGAGCCGTCGAAGAGCAGAAAGCCCGCCAGGCCGGCGTCTCCGAAAGTGAAATTATCTCCTCAAGATTACCCCCGCCCTCGATTGACCTCCCCTTTGCTGCCTTTATTCCACCCGAGTATGTCTCCGACCTGCTGGTACGACTCGATATGTACCAGAAACTGGCCGACGCCGATAAACTGGAACAGCTCGAACCGATTGCCGCCGAATTCCTCGACCGCTTCGGCAAGCTCCCGGAACAGGTGGAGAATCTGCTGTTTGCCGTCCGCCTGCGCATCCTCGCCATCGGCACCGGCATCGGGTCGATTACCACCGAGCGGACCGATATCGCCATCACTCCCTTTGAAGGGTTGCGGTTTGAAAACGAAAAGCTGGGAAAGCTTCGCCTCGAATGCGTCGAACCCGGTCGTTTCCAGATACGCATCCAGGCCCGCCGCCTCGGCCG
>CAZOGR010000135.1:0-4482 GCA_964579355.1 uncultured Dehalococcoidales bacterium
AAGGTATCTCCCGAAGCCTGCATGATGGTATCCATCGTCATCCGGAATATCATCGTCGCCCCGCCGAGGAACTCAATGCGCAGGTATATCGTGCCGAGCTCGACAATACCCGGGTCCTGGGTTATCAGGAGCAGGATTTTCTGGCCAAGAAACTGGCCGACCAGGGCAATGACAAAAGCGAAGATAGCTGAAAAAACTATCGACTGCTGGGCAATCCGGCTTGCGAGGCTGTTATCACCGGCGCCGATTGCCCGGGAAAGCAGGGCCAGCATGCCCATGGTAAAACCCATCATCAGCCCCATGACCAGCATGACAGCCGTGCCGGCGACGCCGACGGCGGCGATGGCGGTTTGTCCCAGCTTGCCTACCCAGATGGTATCGATGGTCGGTCCGAGTGTCATCATTAACTGGGTGACAAGAATCGGCCAGGAAAGTATCATCAGGTTTTTCAGGATACTCCCCTGTGTCAGGTCTCGCCGTATTCTGCCGGGAGGTCCCGGAGGACCAGGAGGCCCCGGAAGAGGTTCGGGCTCATTAATTTCAGTATTCATCCCGTGTATTAACGCGACATCAGCCCGTTATTCCATTGCGGGATTTTCCGCAATTGTTTTCGGACGGCAAAACAGCCTGTTACCGTGACGTTTCGTCTTTGGTACTGGTTATCAGCAGTTCCTGGAGTTTTCGGAGCGAAATCGAAAGGTTATCGATTTCCTCATCACTCAGATTGGACATGATTTCCCGGACTGCTTCAACTATCTTCTGTTTGTGCTTTTCCAGCATTACTCTGGCCTGCGAGGTGAGAGTGATGTTATGGGTCCGTCGGTCGGCGGTGTCTATTTTCCTTTCGACGATGCCCAGCTCGACCAGTTTATCGACAAGCTTGGTCATCTGGGCTTTGGCAATCTGTAATCGTTTACCGATTTCGGTCGGGTGTAGCGTCCCTTCTTCTTCAAGCAACTTGATTATCTCAAAGTGGTTCGGCGTTATCTCCGCATCCATTTCGGCAAGGGTAATTTTAGTGATTTTCTTCCGTACCGCCCTGAATATCAGAGGCGGTATCGATGTTAAATCCGCAGCAACTCTCTCGAGCAGTTCGTTTCGCAATGTCGCCCTTCAGAACGATTTTTATAGTTGTTGAAGTATATGGTATATAATATAAACCACTTTTTCAACAGTAGCAATAAAAATCCAATAAATGTAAAAATATGTTGACACACCGCCAATTCGGTTTATAATATTGCTAGCTGAAATTTTTAGTGAAATAACGTGAATCATTCCAAATTCCTGATAATTTCCCTGCCGATTGCGGTTATTCTCGCAATCGTGCCCCTCTTTCTCCCGGATACGGTGAATAATGTTTATACGCCGGTCATCGAACCGCTTTCCCTGACTGTCGGCGGCCTGCTGGCGTTGCGTATCTCCTTCATGTACAGCCGGCAACTGCGTCTCGCTTTCGTATTTTTTTCGGTTTTTCTCTTTATTTATGCCGCGGCGATTGTTTTTTTTACGTATTCCGGAGATGTTATCAGCGGAGAGATATTTACCAAACTGGTGGTGGCGGTACAGGCAATCAATTATCTTTTCCTGGTACTCTTCTGTGTCTACCTGCTCAGGGTCATGGAAATCAGTGCCCTGAAGAAATCGGCCTGGATTACTGTTATTGTCACCGCCGCGGTTTGCCTGTTCCTGGCGCTGTATCCGCCAATCGTAGACGGTATTGTTTCAAGTGATATTACCGATGTTATCTACCTGGCTATCCGCATTATCGATGCCGGACTGGTTGTCGCTCTGGTACCGGTCATCTGGCTGTACGTTTCCTACCTGAAATCGCAGCACCGGCAAAGCCTGACCTTCACCGTTATCATTTCCGGTATCGTGTGCTCGACTATGTTCAACTACGTCCACGAAGTTATCGTCCGTCTCTTTGCCGCCGGGGCAATCGAAGATACCCCTTTCTACACCGTGATACCCGACACTCTCTTCATTTTCGGATACCTGGTGATAATGATTGGTCTGTATACGCATCTGAAAGACGAACAATGGGGCTTCGCCGCTGTCGACAGATTCATGTCCGGAGACCTTGAACTTATCGGTGATGAAGCATGAACAAGATAATCGAAAGTGCCTGGATAGAACTGTTGACAAAGGCGACGAAGAAGCAGGGGGCCGTCTCCGATTCAGGGCGAAACAGCATCATCGATTTAGTCGTTCCCCAGTCGCGGCTGCTGGCGCTGGCCGAATCGAATCGGACCGTACCCAGACTCATCTATCTTTCCGCTCAGGAATCGGCTAAAAAGAACGCCTATCTCATCGTTCGAAAACTCGGCATGCCCTCGGATTATTTCTGGAAATTCGAATTCTGGCCGGCCGAGAGGGCGTATACGACGCTTTCGAAAATAGTCCATCGGATTTTCTCCACGATAATGAACGAAGCCGGAGAGGGTAAACTGACTGTCCGGGAAGTGAAGCTTGACCCGCTGCGGGTGCACATCGATTTCGAGGGTTG
This sequence comes from uncultured Dehalococcoidales bacterium, assembly GCA_964579355.1. Classification (GTDB taxonomy): domain Bacteria; phylum Chloroflexota; class Dehalococcoidia; order Dehalococcoidales; family UBA2162; genus MGML01. The sequence continues at coordinate 2,507 of CAZOGR010000135.1, forward strand.
TGTCGAATGCGCCGGAATTGACGGGATGCACCGGGGTATATGCTACTACCATGCCGGAACCTTCGCCGGTATCATCGAGGCGCTATTGAACCTGGATGACCTGGATTGTTACGAAACGGTATGCCAGGCTTCCGGGCACGACTGCTGCTCGTTTGTCCTCGGACAGAAGGACGACAAGGAATTCGTCCGGCAATTCGACGAATTTGTCTCGCCGCCGGATATCAGGGTTGACTTAATGAAACGGTTGACGACCAGCCTGAAAAAAGATACTGTCCGCTCTCTGGGAAATATGGTGGATGTCAACTACCTGCGCCTGGTGACGGCCAATATCCTGCTCGACAATCCGCGGCTTTTCACCACCATGAACGCCGAGGTTGGTAACGGCTTCGGGCGGAACATCGCCGGTATCGTTAGCAAATTCTATGAAGCGGATACGTACCAGGCGGTCACGAATTACTACCGGGATATCTGCCACCTGGATATCGACATCACCGAACAGGGCGAGGAAATCCGGATTACTGTCAGCGACATGACCCCGACGGTCTATAACACGGATGAAATGATATCGTTCCTGGTAGGTGAATTTACCGGGCTTCTTTCCGGACTGACGGGCAGGAATTTACAGGTAAGCGAGAGTTCTTTCGCCGGGGAGAATCTAATTATCCGTCTTGTCCCATAAACCTGAGATATCGAGCAGACTGTTTTCTTCCATTTCGGCTGGCGTCGTCTCGGCATTTTCCGCAGCGGCCGCCGGTTCAGGCACCGCGGTTTCTTTGGTTTTCATCCGGGGAACGTGTTTTTCGATGTCACGGATGACGTAATCTATCTGACTCCTTACCGCGCGAAGCTCGTTCCGGGTAACGTATTCGATTCTCAACAGCGAGTTCGATACCGTATCGTAGGTCACGAGTCCCCGGCTGACGAAGGCGGTCCCGACTTTCTGATAGGCGAGAATACAGGAGTAACTGATATCGACCAGTTCATCCCGTGCGGCTGCCAGACCGATTTTCTCCAGCAGGTCGATGTACCGTTCGGCAATCGTTCGCAGGTCTTTTTCGGCAATCACTCTGGCGGTGCCGGCAATGCTGTCCAGTAAATAATTCAGCATTCGCACTTTGTTGTTTTTCATCAGGTCGTCCACCAGGTCACGCAGAATACCCGGAATGCGGGCGATTTCCTCGGTGCGGGAAGAATTACGGATTATCGATATCAGGGAATCGATTGCCTGCTGCACGGCGACATCATAATCCTTTTTCAGGGCGGCAGCCCCCAGTGTCTGAATGTAATCGATTGAGTTGGTCGTCCCTGCCTTTTCACCGACTTCGCCGATAATACGGATGGTGCGCACGACGATGTCGTCGTCTTCCGAGAGTATCCCCTGCTGACCGATGCGCAGGATATAACTCATAAAGTACTGCCGAATCCAGGCGGGTTCGCCGTTTTCCGAGTTGTTCTTGTAGTTTTCGTACAGTCTCTCCAGGGTGGTCCGGGTGGTATCGCGGTCGCCTTTAATAATGGCTTTTTCGACGATTTCGACAATCGAGAGTACTTTGTCCATATCGCTGGGAACGGAAACTTTACCGTCGTGGTAATACTTTTTCAGCGACTGGAGATATTCGCCGTCAATCGAGTAGAGAATTTTGTCGATAATGTAGAGCGGATTGAGCTGAGCGGTGGTGAAGATAAAGTGAGGGATAAGCATCAGGAAACAAAGAAACTGGAGAATCGTCGAGACATCGGTGATGGTGGTATCGGCCTCCTTCGGGTCGATAAACCCGACCACCCAGAGGTTGTAAAGCATGGTACCGATGTACAGGCTTATCAGCGACCAGAGCATGAAACTCTTGATGTATGAATTCATGATACGGTGGCTGTATTCCTGGGAGGCGAATTGAACGGCCATCAGGCTGATGGAGATAACGATAGCAAAGATTGCCGCCAGGGCGCCGAGGCCGGAGATTCCGATAACATACTGG
>CAZOGR010000136.1:0-4480 GCA_964579355.1 uncultured Dehalococcoidales bacterium
CGATAAGGTACTGGAAACCGGCTCTCGCCCAGGCAGCCGTAAAATCGTACCCTCGCTCGTCTTTGTCCGGCCCCTCGGTGCCGTAGCCACTGAGGAAGGCATAGACCAGCCCCGGGTTTATCTTCGCCAGGCTTTCATAATCTGCCTTGAGTCCCTGCAATGCTCCGAGCTGGTAGTTGGAAAGAAAGACATCCGCCTGCTTGACCAGTTTATAGAGGATAGCCATGCCCTGTTCGCTTTTCAGGTTCAGCGCCAGCGACTGCTTGTTCCGGTTCAACAGGTGAAATGCCCAGTTACCGGCGATTTTCCTGCCTCCCCTCCACTTCTCCCCTTGCAGCGGCTCCACCTTGATAACCTCAGCTCCCCAGTCGGCCAGCCAGACGCTCGCCGCCGGCATGGCTTCCATATGCTCCATTGCCACGATTTTCAGACCTTCGAGTAAATCAGACATGCGTCTCCCCCTGTATAGAATCCAAAAAGAAAAAACGGAGGCCGTCCGCCTCCTCTGCCCTTGATTATACCGACACATATGGAGTCTTTCAACCCGATACATTCTGCCATTCACTCTCCTGATTCGACATTTGACGCAAGGCCTTTGATTACCCTATCATATCGGTTAAGAAAGAATGGCCGGGTAAAGTTTCAAATGAAAATCGTCACCTTGAATGATGAGAAGAATAGTAATAATAACCGCAGTTTTTCCATCTCGCTGGCGGCACGGTACCCTGACCTCGATATCATGGCGAAAAGCATCGGTGAAGTTACCGGAGAAAACCTTGACGACGGAGAGGTATCACTGATTGTTCTCGATACAACGCTAACCAGTGAAAATATCCTCCCGATTATTCAGGAAATCAGGAAACACTCTTTCGCTTTACTCATGATACTGACTGACGTTGCCTCGGAATCCGAACACGCCGCATGGTTCGATGCAGGGGCGGATGACATCGTCACCAAACCGGTCAGCCTGGAAAAACTGCTTGCGAAATGTGCGGCTGTTTTTCGCCGCATGAAAGAATTCGAATCGATTCGCATGGGCGGTTGCGAGGACAGCCTGGTGATAAACTTTACCAGTAAAACCGTTACCGTCTGCGGACGTCGGGTCCACCTGACGCCAATCGAATTTTCTCTCCTCTCGGAATTGACGAAGAACGTCGGTACCATCGTCCCGACAGAAACACTGCTGGAGAGAGTCTGGGGTACGAACTACCGAAGTGATTACGACCTGCTGAAAGCCAGTATATACCGATTACGTAACAAACTCAGTGTCCTGGGAGACCGGGAGAAAATTATCAAGAACGAACGTGGCACTGGCTATATCTGCGGAATCTGGTAACAGAAATGACTCATCGTTCGTCCGTATACTCACGATAATCTAGTCCTTACCTGCCTCAGCCAGTCCGAATCACTGGACATGACCCAACTTTTTTTTACGTATTTGTTACGAAGATTATGTTGTTTTCACCCTGCACAACCGCCTACAATGATTTACGAACCTCCGCGCGGATGTTTTTTACCTGTTTCTAATAACCCGAACGGTAATAAAAAACCGATTTGTCCTGTCATCACGCGGCATAGATAGAACAGTAAATCTGCGATAAAGAAGTGTTAAACGATATGACGGAAATACCGTAATCGATAAAAAATACAACAGAAAGAAGAGGTAAGTAATGAAAAAGGTAGTATTCATACTCATGAGCTGCTTGATGGTGTTAACTTTAGTAGTTGCTTCCTGCAAACAGAACGGAGAAACATCGCAAGTCGAACCGACTGAGAGGGAAACAGTTACCGTTCAACTCTCGAAACTTGACGGAACTCCCATTACCATCACCAAAGACAAACCTCAGTACGGAGGGACTCTAACGGTCGTCACCTCGGAGAATTACGGAGGACTCGACCCGGCCGAAACCGACATGCCCGATTATACCCAGTTCGTCAGCGCCCAGATGATGCAGGGCAACCTGGTAGCCGGCCCCCAGGGCACGAAAGAAGTCGATTATTTCTCAGGTTTCGCCGCCCGGTATGAATTACTCTCCGGATGGCTGGCCGAAAGTTGGGAAATGCCCGATGACGAAACGATAGTGTACCATCTTAAACAAGGTATCCATTACCAGGACAAAGCACCGGCCAACGGACGGGAACTGGTAGCCGATGATGTGGTCTGGTGGCTTGAAAAATGTTTCAACACCCCGAATCTCTACTTCAACACGCTTTATCCGCCTCAGTCAGGCAGAGCACCAACCTCTTATAAAGCCCTCGACCGGTATACCGTCAAAGTGAAAGTACCGGCCTTCATGCAGGGTATGCTGCTGCTTGAAATGGGCGCGGGCCATGCCTATATCTACCCGCCGGAAATCTGGACGGAACACGGCGGCATCGGCGAAGACTGGCGTAAACTGGTCAGCCTTGGCCCCTTCATGTTAACCGACTACGTTGTCGACAGCGTGGCAACCTATGACAGGAATCCAACTTATTTTGAAAACGACCCGACCACGCCCGGAAATCAATTACCGTACGTCGATACCCTGAAAGAAATGATTATCACCGACGCCTCCAGCCGCCTGGCCGGTTTCCGGACCGGTAAAATCGACTACATGACGAAACTCACCTTCGATGACGCCAAGCTGCTGATGTCACAGTGCCCTGAAATGGAATCGGCGAAATATATCGACCCGGTATTCTGCCCGGATACCATTGCCGGAAGAATCGACACTCCCCCGTTCGACGACATCAGAGTTCGACAGGCCATGAACCTGGCCGTCAACCAGCAGGAAATACTGGATGACTACTATTCGGGTGACGGCGAGTTGTACGGCTGGCCCTTCCCCAACATCACCAACTTCGAACCTTTCTATACTCCCTGGGAAAAACTGCCGGAAGACGTTAAAATGCTGTATTCCTATGACGTCGAAAAAGCTAAGCAGTTGATGACGGCAGCCGGATACCCAGACGGCTTCAAGACAAAGATTGTCTGTGCCGGGGTTCCCTCGACGGTGGATTATCTTTCGATAATTGTATCCTATCTCCAAGAAATCGATATCGAAATCGAAATCGTCCCGATGGAATCGAGCGCCTTTACCGGATACCTTTTCGGAAAGAATCAGAAACCCGGCGAAATGATGTGTTCGACCGCCGTACTGGCCCCGGATACCCCGCTGGCCGTCAATCCGGTCGTTCCATTCAACTTTGCCTTTATCAAAGACCCGTATTACGACAGGATTTTCGAAGCGCAGGGTCGGTCTATTGTTACCGACCCCACCTACTGGGCGCAAATCATCAAAGAAATGAATGTTTACCAGTTAGCTTCGGCCTGGGGTATCTGGAAACCGATGCCTTATACCTACAACATGTGGTGGCCCTGGGTTGAAGGATACCACGGAATGACCATGACCGGATGGGCCAGGGAAAGCGAATTCAACAAGATGCTCTGGGTGGATACCGAATTGAAGAAAGCTCTCGGGTACTAACAGTCAATGAGATCGAGGAAACCACAGAGCTGACAGAAAGCCGGAAGAGAAACTAGTGAAAATCAAAGGGTGACAGACGAAAGGTAAAAAAACAAGGTTTGTCACCCTTTTTTCTTTAATCATTACTAACGACATTTATGTTACCAGGAGGTTATTATGAAAAATTTGAGTCAGGAAGACAGGATATATCGGGAATTACAGCAGCACCTCGACAGCGGACCGGGAGGCTTTCATGCTTCGGCTTCCGGAGCGGATATTGTCCTTCTGAAACATATACTTAATCCTGAGGAAGCAAAAATAGCCACGATTCTATCGACCATGAAGTGGGAACCGGTCGGGAAAATCCACAAGCGGGTCACGAAAGCCAGTATGGATATGTCGGTTGACGAGCTGAGAAAAAAACTCGATGAAATGGTCAGAAAAGGCGGCATCGTCGTTCGCAGCTTTGCTTTCGGTGGGGAAAGACGATACAAGAACGTTGGCGTTGCCGCCGGCGGCATGCTCGATTTCCAGGTAAACCGTTTGACACAGAGCTTTATCGATGACATGGACAAGTACCACGAGGAAAGTTTCGCCCAGCGAGTCGAAGGGCCGAAAAAACCGATGGTTTCCCAGCTCAGGGCAATACCGGTGAACGAGAGTGTTCCTCTCCCGGAGAAAAACCTCATCGGGGTGTATGATGACGTCCGGGCACTCGTCGAAAAGCAGCCGGGACCGTTCTCGGTCGCGAATTGCGTCTGCCGCCAGATGAAAGATATGCGAAATCAACCCTGTAAATACTCCGACATGAGAGAAACCTGTATCCAGATTGGGCCGGACCACGCCCGCCAGTACATCGAAATGGGTATCGGCCGGCAGATTACCAAAGAAGAGGTGTACGAAGTCCTTGACCAGGCACGGGAAGCGGGTTTTATCCTGCAGCCGGAAAACTCCGAAAAACCGGAAAATATCTGCTGCTGCTGCGGTGATTGCTGCGGACCGCTTTCGGCAGCGAAAAAATCACCCCGCCCGGC
>CAZOGR010000137.1:0-4440 GCA_964579355.1 uncultured Dehalococcoidales bacterium
TATTTAGCTAATCAACGAAGGAGGAGGTAAAGTTATGAAAGGTGTTATGGGAAAGATCCTGTTCGTGGATCTTGCCAAAGGTGAAATACAGGAAGAAACTCCTGATGAAAGCCTGTATCGTGATTATCTGGGCGGATATGGCATCGGAGCAAGAATTCTCTATGACAGAATGAAACCCGGCGTCGATCCTCTCGGTCCCGAAAACATGATAGGGTTTGTCACAGGGGTTCTGACGGGTACTCCGGCAATCGTCGGTACCAGGTTCCAGGTAGTTACCAAGTCGCCTCTCACCGGTGGGTGGGGAGACGCGAATTCGGGAGGAGATTTCGGCCCATACATGAAATTTGCCGGAATCGATGCAGTATTTTTTACCGGGATTTCAGAGAAACCCGTTTATCTCTATGTCGAAAACGGCAAAGCCGAACTAAAGGATGCCGGCGACCTCTGGGGTAAGGGTGCATATGAAATCGAATCCATTATGAAAGAGCGTTACGGGAAGAATGCTGAGGCAGCCTGCATCGGACCTTCGGGTGAGAAGCAGTCACTGGTCTCCTGCGTCATCACCAAGCGCGGAGCCGCCGCCGGCCGTTCCGGAGTGGGCGCAGTGATGGGTTCGAAGAAACTCAAGGCAGTGGTTGTCAACGGTAACATGGAAGTACCGCTGGCCGATCCGGAAAGGGCGCGCGAAGTCAGGAAGCAGAATACCGAGGCGTCGAAAGGGATGGCTCAGATGTTCCGAAAATTCGGAACATCGAACATGACGGTCATGTCGGCTCAGAGCGGCGATACACCGGTGAAAAACTGGGGCGGCGTCGGTGTTATCGATATGAAGGATTTTTCAGGACTAACCGGTGATGCCGCCTGCGCGGATTTCGATAAGAGCGAACCATGCTGGCATTGCCCGATAGCCTGCCAGTCCATTCTGAAAGAGGGAACCGGGGAATACAAGTATCCTGCCGGCACCCGCCGGGTAGAATACGAAACCCAGGGTTCTTTCGGCGTATTATGCCTCAACAATAACGCGGAGAGTCTTACCTACTGCAATTACCTGTGCAACGATTACGGCCTGGATACCATTTCAGGTGGCGGTATTGTCGCATTTGCAATCGAATGTTATGAAAACGGCATTCTGACGAAAGAGGATACCGACGGTATCGAACTTACCTGGGGCAACCATAGAGCAATCGTTCAACTGACTGAAAAGATTTGTAAACGTGAAGGTATCGGCGATATTCTGGCCGACGGTGTTAAGATTGCCGCCGAAAGGATAGGCAAAGGCGCCGAGAAGTATGCCGTCCACATCGGCGGCCAGGAACTGGGTATGCATGACCCGAAACTGATGAGACCGGGCGATACCGGTGCAGCTCGTTACCATATCGACGCTACTCCCGGACGACATACCCAGGCTGCAGGACCCGGCAGCTTCGGGACGCATGTCGTCAACGCAACGGGCATGTGCCTGTTCGGCGGTATGGGTCCGTTCCTGATTCAGTACATGCAGGCGGTCACCGGCATCAACTGGACGCAGGAAGAGCTGAACAAATGCGGAGAGAGAATCCTTAATATCAGGCATTGCTTCAACCTCCGTGAAGGCATCAATGAGCTTAAGTGGCAGGTCCATCCGAGAATCATCGGTGACCCGCCCCAGAAAGAAGGCCCGCTGGCTAACGTCAGAGCGGACATTGAGGCTCAGGATTACTGGTGCCTCGGCGCGCTGGACTGGGATAGAGTTTCCTTGAAGCCCAGCAAAGCAAAACTGATGTCACTCGGACTGAAAGAGATTGCCGACGAATTGCATCCGCCTCAGAAGGGCCCGATGATGGGCCCTCCCATGTAAGGTAAAAGAAATAAATCCGTATATCAGACAGCAGCCGGGAACCAATTCCCGGCCGCTGCTGTTTTCGGTTATAATTAAAGGAGAAACGATTACCAGGAGGGTACCGGTCGATGGGAAAGTTCAGCGTTGAGATGTTCGGGCTCCCGTACGCGCTGTCCGGCAAAAGAAAAGTTGAATTTGAACTGGAAGGTGAAGCCCGGCTGACTGATATCGTCAGAGCGTTGAAAAAAGAAGCCCCGGGGCTTATCGGTGAGATTATTCAGCCCGATGTTGATTTTCTGCAGGACGGTTTCGCGTTCAATATAAACGGCCGCTTCTTCAGTGATGACCGGGACCTGGTACTGAAAGAAAGCGACCGTATAATACTTCTGACCATGGCGACAGTAGGGTAGTTTTTCCCTGGCTGTCGGTTAAAGAATTCTCCTCTTTCTCAGTTCGGCAGCGATGGTGTTTCTGAGTACCTGGTTCGCCCCTTCGTAAATCTGGGTAATTTTCGCGTCTCTCATCATCTTTTCGACCGGGTAATCCTTCATGTATCCGGAACCGCCGAATATCTGAACGGCGTCGGTGGTGACTCTCATTGCCACGTCGGAGGCGAATACTTTCGTCATCGCCGATTCGGCGGAATGATGTTTTTCCTCGCCTTTATCGACAGCTCTGGCAACAGCGTAATTCAAAGCCCGGGCGGCTTCGACCTGTATTGCCATATCGGCAAGCATGTGCTGGACAGCCTGTATTGCGATAATAGGGTGGCCAAACTGTACCCTCTGTTTGGCATAGTCGATAGCGGCATCGAGCGCTCCCTGGGCGATACCGACAGCCTGAGCGCCAATACCCGGCCGCGATTCGTCAAAAATACCGAGGACATACAAAAATCCCATGCCTTCTTTGCCGATAATGTTTTCATCCGGGACGAAGCAGTCTTCGAAGATGAGTTGCCGGGTAGCCGAAGCCCGGATACCCATCTTGTTCTCTTTTCTGCCGAAGGTGAATCCGGGAGTGTCTTTTTCAACGATAAAAGCGCTGGCTCCCCGTGGGCCTTTACTCTTATCGGTCAGGGCAATAACGGTATACACGGCAGCTTCGCCGCCGTTGCTGACGAACTGCTTGGTACCATTGAGAAGATAGCCGCCATCGACTTTCTTTGCCGTGGTTTTCAAACCACCGACATCGCTGCCGGCGGTTTCTTCGGTAACGCTTAAGGCGGCCAGTTTTCTACCGGCAGCGATATCGGGAAGGTATTTCTGCTTCTGTTCGTGCGAGGCGTATTTCACGATAGCGATTGAGCCAAGCGAACTGGCAGCATAACATAAGGCAATACCGGCACAGGCACGGCTTAATTCTTCGATAACAAGGCAGAGGTCAAGGCAACCGCCGCCAAGACCTTCGTATTCTTCCGGGATAAAAATGCGGAACATGTCTGTATCGGCGAGGTGTTTCATCACTCCCCAGGGGAATTCGCCGCTCTGGTCGAACTCCGCCCGAACCGGCACTATCTGTTCGGTGGCAATGGTTCTGACAAGCTCTTTAATAGTCTTCTGTTCATCCGTTAATAGGTGGTCCAATGTTTCTCCTTATATGTTCCAGTATTTCAACAAATATTAGCATATCGGAGAATTTCAGGCAAAAAACGAGCCTGCACCATTCCTTAACGGATGGGAAAATCCGGGAAGAAGGGAAGGTGACGGTGCGTTATTCAGACAGCCCGGACATATCGAAAATTTCGATAACCGGCAGGTTGGGAGTATTCCCGATAAACCAGTAAAGGCAATCATCTACCAGGTTCCAGGTTTGATGATACCCTTCGGACACCTCTTCGAAAAACGTCCATGATTCAGGCATGATTCCATATCCCTTTTCAGCCGGTTCGGACGGATTTGAGATGTCGATGAATTCCAGCCGCGTTTTCCTCATCGAATCAAAGCTTCCCATGGTTGACAGGAACAGGGTATTTCCCCGTACGAACAGGGTTGTGCCTATTCGCCGTTCTTTCAGGTTATACAATGATACCTGGCGCGGGGCAACCGGTTCGGAGATATCGAGCACCCCGATCGCCGACAGGCCGTCTTTATTCAGTTCCAGGTAAGCATAGTTTCTTTGAACAACCCAGTTTCCGATGTACAGGGGATATTCGATATCAGGCTTTTCATCATCGACCTCACCCCGGAAAGAAAGTTCATTGACGATTTCCAGTGACTCGGGTGATGTGGTATCGATGGTGTAGAAGACATTATTCGCTTTAACGAAGAGATAGTTCTGGTGCAGGCTCATCTGAATACCGGTCGCTAAGGACATGGGTAACCAGCCGATTTGTCGGGGATGTACAGGATCCGAGACATCAAGCGTAACGATACCGGTTCTCCCTTCGCTGATAAAAGCATAGTCGCCGGAGATGAGCATGAGATTGTTTCCCAGCCCGTTTATCTTGGCAAGCTCCTTTGGGAGGGACGGGTCGGAAACATCGATGACCCAGAGAGTATCATCGATAGACACATAGAGAACGTTGTCGTTGAGGGTGGCGCTTCTGATATAGCGGGTATCATCGCCGGTATCGAGGAAAGCAACCCTTTTCGGATTCAGCCTGTCTTCGATATCCAGTATCA
>CAZOGR010000138.1:0-4368 GCA_964579355.1 uncultured Dehalococcoidales bacterium
TCAGTGATTTCCTCATTGCGCTCGATGAGGACTTCGCCGGTTTCCGGATGAACGACTTTTGTCGCGGCCATCCGGCCAATCATGCGTTCGGCAAAGGAAGGAAGCAGTTTCTTGTCTTCCGGTTCCGAGACCCAGAGGCCGTCGAGGGTCTGGCAATCCTCATCGAGAATGATAACGTCATGGGAAGCATCGATAAGACGCCTTGTGAGATGTCCGCTTTCGGAAGTACGAAGTGCGGTATCGGTAAGACCTTTACGGGCACCATGGGTGGAGATGAAGTACTCCTGGACGCTGAGGCCTTCCCTGAAGCTGGCTTTAATCGGGAAGTCGATAATCTGCCCCGAAGGGTTCGTCATCAGTCCTCTGATACCTGCCATCTGCCGTATCTGAGAAATGTTACCTTTCGCGCCGGAGTTGGCCATCATATAGATTCCGCCGTAGTGGTCGAGGCTGTCGGAGATGGCATCGGCTATCTTGTTAGTCGTATCGGTCCACACCTGGACAACGCCGTTATAGCGTTCGCCTTCGGTGATGATACCGTTGCTGTACTGCTCTTCGAGCAGAGCGGTCTTTTCTTCCGCATCCCTAATCAAAGCCTTTTTCGCCAGAGGAACCCGGATGTCATCCATGGCAACTGTCGTTCCCGATTTGGTTGCGTAATCGAATCCAAGATTCTTCAGGTTATCAAGAACGACCGCCATATCTTCATCATTCAATATGCGGGAACAACCGGTAACGATTTTCTTCAGGGCTGCTTTATCGACGATGTTATTAAAATAGTCCATTTCTTCGGGCAGGATGTCATTAAAAATAATCCGGCCGACGCTGGTTTCAATCATCTTGCCGCCCCTGGCCTGGTCGCGAACATTAATTTTTGCCCGGAAATCGACAACGCCGAGTTCACAGGCAATCCTGGCTTCCTGGAAGCTGCCGAAGGTCATACCTTCGCCTTTGACTCCCGGCCGGATACCGGTCAGGTAGTAGACACCGAGAACGATATCGAGTGTCGGGGTGACGATAGGCTCGCCGGAGCTGGGTAACAGCATGTTGTGCATGCTGAGCATGGTTTCCCTGGCTTCGGTGACAGCCGCCTTGGAGAGCGGGACATGGACGGCCATCTGGTCGCCGTCGAAGTCGGCATTGAAGGCGGTGCAAACCATCGGGTGAAGTTGTATAGCGCTGCCATCGATAAGTACCGGTTCGAAAGCCTGAATACTCAGGCGGTGAAGCGTGGGAGCACGATTTAACAGTACCGGCCGGTCTTTGACAACCTCTTCGAGGATATCGTACATTTCCGGCTTGGCGCGTTCGACAAGCCGCCGGGCGCTTTTAATATTGTGCGCCAGCCCCCGTTCAAGGAGTTGATGCATTACGAAGGGTTTGAATAATTCCAGGGCCATTCTTCTCGGAATACCGCACTGGTTAATTTTCAACTTGGGGCCAACGACAATAACGGAACGCCCGCTGTAATCGACACGTTTACCGAGAAGGTTCTGGCGGAAGCGGCCCTGCTTGCCCCGAAGCATATCAGAGAGCGATTTCAGTTTATGGTTGCCGCTGGTGGCGTATGCCTGGCCGCGTTTACCGTTATCGATAAGCGAATCGACCGCCTCCTGCAGCATTCGTTTTTCATTACGGATGATAATCTCGGGAGCGCCGGTTTCCATAAGGTGGCGTAATCGGTTGTTCCGGTTGATTACCCTCCGGTAGAGGTCGTTGGTACCGCTGATAGCGAACTTGCCGCCGTCGAGCTGAACCATCGGTCTCAGGTCGGGAGGCAGTACCGGCAAAACCGTACAAATCATCCATTCGGGCTTGGCACCGCTGCGACGAATCGCTTCGACAACCTGAAGCTGCTTGCTGGCCTTTTTTCTTCGCTGGCCTGAGTTCGAACGGGTTTCCTGAAGCAGTTCGTTTCTCAATTCATTGAGGTTGATACCGCGAATCACATGGAGAATCGCTTCCGCCCCCATACCGGCGGTAAACACCTGCGGGTATTTCTGCGTAAGGTCCTGATACTGGTTTTCCGTCAGCAGCATGCGGACATGCATGTCTCTCAGTTGCCCGACTTCGGCGGTATTCTGATCGAAAAGCTGGTTTTTCTCATCGTCCCATTTCGCCCTCATTTCGTTAACCTCGTCGACGGTCGCCTCTTTCATTTCAGCGATAGTCGCTTCAAGGGCTTCTTCACGGGTTTCGATTTCCTGGCGGATACTTTCACTCGCCTGTTCTATCGCCCGTTCACGCTCTTCCTCGCTGACCGAGGTAACGATGTAATGAGAGAAGTACAGAACCCTCTCGAGGTTACGGGGCGACATATCCAGCAACAGTCCCATCCGGCTGGGAATACCCTTGGCAAACCAGACATGACTTACCGGGCAAGCCAGCTCGATATGTCCCATTCGTTCCCGGCGGACTTTCGACTGAGCGACCTCGACTCCGCATTTGTCACATATGACGCCCTTGTAGCGAATCCTCTTGTATTTCCCGCAGAAGCATTCGTAATCCTTGGTAGGCCCGAAAATCCTTTCGCAGAAAAGGCCGTCACGTTCAGGTTTAAGGGTACGGTAGTTGATAGTTTCCGGCTTGGTAACCTCACCGTACGACCAGCTTCTAATCTGCTCCGGAGAAGCAAGTGAAATCTTTACCGCATCAAAATCATTGACTTCAAGCATTAATCATCATCTCCTGTCCCGGACTCGTCGGTCCCGTCTTCAACTTCATCCGTTATTTCGGATTCGATATCAGCAACATCTTCCAATTTTTCATCATCATCTTCAATCTCATCATCGATATCTTCATCGACGATTTCAAGGACATCCTTATCGTTTTCTTCGTCGCTGTCATCGGCATTTTCATCACCGACCAGTTCAACACCACTGCTGGAGCCGGCTATCAGGCTCTTCAGCGTATCTTCGTTGAAATCTGTTTCTTCATTCAGCTCTTTCAGGCCGGATTGACCGCCGAAGCCGAGTTTGTCTTCATCGTTGATAACTTCGATAGCCAGTCCCAGACTCTGCAATTCCTTCACCAGTACCTTGAACGATTCGGGCACGCCCGGTTGTAGGATATCTTCATTCTTGACAATCGCCTCATAGGCTTTCGCCCGGCCGATGACATCATCAGACTTAATCGTCAACACTTCCTGGAGATTATGGGCTGCTCCGTAGGCCTCCAGCGCCCAGACTTCCATTTCTCCGAAGCGCTGTCCACCGAACTGGGCTTTACCACCGAGTGGCTGCTGGCTGATAAGCGAGTAAGGCCCGGTCGATCGGGCATGTACCTTGTCTTCGACCAGGTGGTTGAGTTTCATCATGTAAACATAACCGACCGTTACCGGATTATCGAACGGCTCACCGGTCCGCCCGTCACGAAGCAGCACCTTACCGACCGTCGGAGGAGGGAAATTCTTTTCCGTGCTGATTTTTGCGACGAGGGCTTCCATTTGCTCGGAATCGAGGTTGCAACTTTCGAATCCCATTGTTTCAAGCCACAGTCTCAGGCAGGCATTTCTGGCAGCGCCCGGATAGCGGTCATCGAAGACTTCAGCACCGTTATAGCCGTGTTCGTTAACCCATTCAATCGCTTCTTCCAGGTGAATCTTGCCGTCATTACTGGTGGGGTCTGTTTCCAGAGCATTGGATTCCCGGGCAATCCACGAGCGAGCGAGGACGTCTTCAATGGACAAGTCGGAAGCACCATCGAACACCGGAGTCATAGCTCGGAATCCAAGCATCTTGGCAGCCCACCCGAGGTGGGTTTCAAGTACCTGTCCGATATTCATTCGGGAAGGAACACCGACCGGATTGAGGATAATATCAACCGGGGTACCATCCGGAAGGAAGGGCATTTCCTCGACGGGAGCGATTATCGAAACAACGCCTTTATTGCCATGGCGCCCGGCGAGCTTATCGCCGACAGCGCTTCGTCGCTTCTGGGCAACCCAGACCTGTACAAGCTGATTAACGCCGGCAGAAAGGTCGTTGCCGTTAAACACTTTGACGTTGATTACCTTGCCCCATTCTCCATGGGGAACCCTCAACGAGGTATCTTTTACTTCCCTTGCTTTTTCACCAAAGATAGCCCGAAGCAGTTTTTCTTCAGCGGATAATTCGGCTTCGCCCTTCGGTGTGATTTTCCCGACGAGAATATCATCAGGGCCGACAGCAGCGCCGATTCGAATGATGCCGTTCTCATCGAGTTCACGAAGGCTTTCCTCACCGACATTCGGGACATCACGGGTGATTTCTTCCGGCCCGAGTTTCGTATCCCTGGCTTCGACTTCATGTTTCTCAATATGAATCGAGGTGAAAGCATCTTTTTCCACCAGCCTGCTGCTCAGGATAATCGCATCTTCAAAGTTATAGC
>CAZOGR010000139.1:0-4365 GCA_964579355.1 uncultured Dehalococcoidales bacterium
TCTTCGACCAGGTACCTTCCATATGGAGAAAAGAAGGCGGCGTATCAGTCCATTCTATCGAGCTTCCCTATGTGTTCGGAGACTGGGATAATTCGTCGGGATGGTGGAAATCGATTGGCATGTTCGTTCGGCAACTGGGAGTAAAAACGGCCGATCCTCACCTCGGAAAGGTTGACCGGTATGTCTCGGAAAAAATGATGGAATCATGGGTAAATTTCGCAAAGGACAGTAAACCTTCGGCGCAGGAGATTCCCGATTGGCCTGAATATGAGAACAGTTCCGACCGATATATGAACGTCTGCGATACGTTCGAAGTACGAACCGGTTTCTCGAAAGTGGGACAGTAGTTCCGGTTTTCTTTTTATTGCTCCCAACACTCCCTAATACTCGCTCTTACGCTCGACAGGAAGCGGCGTAAGAGCGAGGTTTTTTAGCGCAGGCTGTGCAGGGTATCTGCCACTATTATCTTTGTATTTTTCTTTGGCATCTCTTCGGTCAGCCGGAATTTCATACGGTACAGAATTCCTCGATGACCCGGGTACATTGCCTGCGACAGGGGCACGGCTGCTAATATTTCCCGGCTCTCCCTTATTTACAGTGCCATTGCGTCATTTGAGGTTATCCGACCGTCTCCATCCCTATTCTGTACAATCGAGCCAGTTTAACCGTTTTTTCAGGGTTGCTTTCCAGGAATATTTTGACTTCGGATATTTTGATGTTACGCTTATCATCTATCCTGAGTTTATACAGAGCAGTCATTTTTAATTCTAACAAAATGGTTCCGGTCGCCCGGTCAACCGCTTCTGTTTTTAGAATGGACGCAACTTCATGCTTCCGGTCATCGATTATCAAATGCTCTATGGTCAGTCTATCCTGAACATCAGGATGGTTAAGACATCTCCGGTACCATTGCTCCCGTCCGGTCACGCCGTCATCGGGGAAGCAAAGATCAGGAGCATAAAACTGGTCCATCACCGTCATGGTTTTTTCGTCCTGACCGTATTCGGTGTAGGCGGCAACGTATTCATTGAAAAAGCGCCGGATATCGTCATATAAAGAATCCATAGCAATTCCTCCTGATGTTCACCCTGCAGTTTCCGCCGCTTACAGTCCTAACAACCGTGCCGGGTTCTTCTTTGCCATTATCTCGATTTCTTCCGGAGTCATTCCGTTTCGGAGCAGGATAGCCATAAAAAACCTGAAACCTTCGGCTGGATAGATGTTCCAGTATTGACCGAGGTCGGTACTCATAACGCAGTGTTCTGCACCGATTGCCTTAATCACCTCTACCCGTTCCTTCGGGCTGTGACAAAATTCAGTCGGCAGGAGCGTGACCGTCGTCTGTTCGATAAAGGCGCCCATCTCCGCCAGTTGTGTCAATTCGGCTACGGTCAATGTCTTCTCCATGAATTCGCCGTCGGAAGGATGAGTAATCACAATCTTATCGATACCCTTCTCTCTGGCAGCCTCTACCAGAGCAAATATCTCCGGCGGAGCCATGTGGCCGCTGGCGAGGACGATATCATGTTTTTTTATGACATCGAGAATCGGAGCGATTTCCGGAACCAGCTTTCCGTCATCAGTCAAAATTGAGAAGCCTTCGCCTTCCAGTTGAAGTCCGAGCGCCCGCATCTTTGCCCGCGAATTTTTCGATGAGAAGGTCGGCATCCAGCAGACTTTCACCCCGATATTAGCTTGTTTCTCCAGGGCATAGAGATTCAATCCGCCTATTTCATAGTCCAGGCAGATACCGCCGAATACTTCCACATCCGGTACCAGCTCTTTCACCACAGCCGCCACCGGTGTCGTCGGGTAACTGTGATTTTTAAGTACCACGGCTTTCATGCCAACATCGGCAGCCTGTTCGGCAGCCTCCAGGCCGGTTACCCTCGTATCCATTTCGTCGGGGCCGATATGCAGGTGCATATCTATCGAACCGGCTATCAGTTCATCCAAATCAGGATTATGCATTCTGTTTTCTCTCCTTTTAACCGATTATAGTGCATTTCAGTCCGGTCGATTCAACCAGACTTTTCATTTGGTTAAGTTTCTCATCTGAAATCAAAGGGATTCCCTCGATAAGATACTCACGCCCCAGAGCGGCATACCGTGCTCTGCCGAGGTGATGCATGGGTAATAAATGCATCTCTACCGGTGACGACAGATGTTTCGCAAAATTACACAAATCCAAAAGATTGTCCACAGAATCGTTGTAATCGGGAATCAGGGGCAATCGCAGATAAACCGGAATACCCTTTTCGGTCACGAATTGCAGGTTATCGAGAATCAGTTCGTTTGACACACCGGTATACTCGATATGTTTTTCCCTGTTCATATGTTTCACGTCCCAGAGAAAAAAATCAACGTACGGGAGGACAGCTTCGATATTGTCCCGGGGAATAAAACCGCAGGTGTCCACTCCGGTACTTACCCCATTTTTTTCAAGTTCTTTCAGTAACTCAAGGGTAAAATCCGGACGTAAGAGCGGTTCTCCGCCGGAGATGGTAACCCCTCCGCCCGAGTGCCGGTAGAGGACCTCATCCTTTTTCACTTCATGGATAAGTTCTTCGACGGTGTAGTACCGTCCAATGAGTCTCAGAGCTTCCGCGTAACAGACGGAAGCACACTTACCGCAGCCATCGCACAGTTCCCTGTTCAGAATAACCGACTGCCCGCCTGCCGATAAAGCATTTCGGGGGCAAACCGGAATGCAGTCTCCGCAACGAAGGCACTTTTCCGGAAAGAAGACTATCTCAGGCGATTCTTTTTGCGATTCCGGAGTCGAACACCATACGCAGCGTAAGGGGCATCCTTTGAAAAAAATAACCGTGCGTATACCGGGGCCGTTGTGAACCGTCATCCTGGTGATATCAATCACCATTCGCTTCTTCACAACAGCCTCAGAATGGTTTACCATGTCATTTTTATTCGGCATGTATCCGGATGATTACCAGCCCTGCTGTTCGGTCCGGTTGATAATATCAAGCTGCTGGTTGGGACTCAGCTCGACAAAATAAGCAACGTAGCTGGCTACCCGTACCAGCAGGTCCCGGTGTTTCTCGGGTTCTTTCATCGCATTCCGCAGCAGTTCTGCGGAAATAATATTGAACTGGACGTGGTAAAGACCCAGTTCTTCGCATGACCTGATGAAGGCAACGAATCTTTCGATATCGGCATCGGTACCGAAGAGATTCGGGTTCAAGCGGAGGTTAATCAGGCCGCTCAGCGCCCACCGGTCGGTCGGCAACTTGCTGAACGACTTCACCACGGCACTCGGGCCGTTCCGGTCGGCACCCTGAACCGGTGAGCACGTATCAGCTATCGGCTGAGGATGTTTTCGTCCGTTCGGCGTGGCGCCGATTGCTTCTCCGAACTGAGTACTGGCAATCGCAACTAGGCCTCCCGCCAGATACCTCCCTCCCCACTTCGGAATGAGGTCTTTCCGGGTATTGAGCCAGTCGATAAGGTCAGCCCAGACATCGGCAATCCAGGCTGCCCATCCGTCGGCATAGTCGTCATCGTTCCCATATTTTGGCACGCCGTTAATACAGAGTTGCCTCAGGTTTTCATGGCCTTCCCAGTTGGCCTTCACTGCTTCGATAAGCTGGTCCCAGGTAATCTTTTTATCTTTGAAAATCAGTGTATCGATAACGCCTAATGAATCGGCGGCATCAGCAATGCTGGCCAGCAGGAAACCGTACAGGGTATACCAGGCGCCTCCCCGGGTGATATCGCGGCCCCGGTCAAGCGGACCCTCGGCAAATGCCGAACAGAACGGTGCAGGATACCATTCACTCTGATTTTCCTTGAAAACCTTCTCAGCTTTCGCCATGTATTCTCCCCAGTAAAACACCTGTTTACGGTAGGCTTCTTTCACCTGTTCCATGGTAGTAAACGTCCCGGGATCACCGGTTACGGGTCCAATCTGCCGACCGCATACGGTACATTTACCGTTACTTAAAACAAGCTCCACCCATTTTGAAGCCAGAGCGATTGCTTCATAGGCATTATCCATGGTGATGTAAGGAATGCCTATCTCCGAACACCCGGCAACGGTAAACTGACGCCAGTCTTCGACCGTCAGGTCGGGATAAGCTTTCGAAGCCATCAGGATGCCTTTCCGGTCACCGATAAATTTCGGATACCCGAGGCCGAGGCGAATAAGTTCGGCGGCTTTTTTCAGGTAGGTATCCGGTGTCCCTTCCCAGACTCTCATGGCGAACTCCGGCTGATTCAATCGTAAATCACCCATTGCTTCCAGTACCATCATGGTAACTTCATTAAAGGCATCTTTTCCTTCACTTGTCTGCCCGCCGATAACCATGGTCTGGGACAGCCCCTGGCCGGTTGCCCACTGTGACCACT
>CAZOGR010000140.1:0-4346 GCA_964579355.1 uncultured Dehalococcoidales bacterium
AAGGAGAAACGAATGAGGATAAGAAGCACGGGTAACCGAAACAAACCTTCGTTACCCGTGTTCTTTTTTTCCAGAAATCACCGCAGAAAGGACATGGGTATGAAGTATGAACCAGGCTGAACCTGCCGGGCGAACACGGGATGAATGGCAGGTTCAGCCCGTACAGAAAATACAGATTGTCGAACGGAACTTTCAGCAGGCAATTATCCGGGAAGAAAGATAAAAATTCACAACATCGCAGGAGGAAGAGTATGACCAGAAAAATAGTATGGTTGGCAGTGTGTTGCCTCATGGCGGTTTCACTCCTTGCAGCATCATGCACCGAGGAAAAAACCGGAGGCACCGTCACTGAAGAAGGGACTGGACAGGTTATTACCACCGTTACAGAGACGCCGGTTAAAGAAACCGAACAGTCGACCACTGTCGGTATTCCCTCGGGTACTCCCCAGTACGGCGGTTCCCTCACCCTCGCTCTGGCAGCAGACCCGGATTTCGACTTAATCAGTTTCGGTGCGACCTGGCCCCAGGAACACTCCCACGAGAGAATGTACGACGGCAACTGGGCCAAAGGTATCGCCGGCGGTTACGGTGAAGGGATTACCGACTGGGGTGCAAGCACCAATATCCCCGCCCTGAATAAACCTGTTCTCGCTACCGATTACGGATGGGAAGTGACCGAGGACGGCACCGAAGTCAGATCGTGGTTCGTGGTACGGGAAGGCGTCAACTTCGCCCAGCCCGATACCGAAGCCGGACGCCTTGTCGGCGGCCGGGAAATGACCGTTGACGATGCCGTTTATAGCTGGAACCAGCCAATCAAGAATGAAAACGCCCAGAACTGGCAGTTGTATCCCAATGTCCGGTATCCGACTGCCGTAAAAACCGGCCCGAACACCTTCGAGGTCGTTCATAAACTGGAAGACCATATCGACGCCATGATGAGAGAGAATCTTTGTAATCGTGTCACCGCCCCCGAACTCTGGGATAAATGGGGTTATGAATCAGCCACCGACTGGCACTATGACCTCGGCACCGGCCCCTTCATGATGAAAGACTACGTTGTCGGTAACATGATACTCATGGAAAAGAACCCCAACTACTGGGGAACCGACCCGGTCGGCCCCGGAGAGGGCAACCAGTTACCTTATATCGACAGCCTGAAATACGTCATCATGCAGGACACCTCCACCCGGCAGGCGGCTCTCAGAACCGGAAAACTGGACCAGATGAGTGCCGTCTATCCGGAAGATAAGGATGTCATGCTCCGGACAGCCTCCGACCTGGAATGGGCCGCCCGCGGTTCATGGAGCGTCGCTCCGATATTCATGAAAACCGACCAGGCTCCCTTCAATGATATCAAAGTCCGCAAAGCAATGATGATGGCAACCGATTTCAATGAAATCAATACCGGCCTCTACGACGGGCTCGGCGATATCATAAGCTGGCCGTACTTCAGAGTTGCCGGTTATGAACCGCTCTTCGTCGAACTGAGCGACCCGGATGTCACCCCGGCTATCAAAGAACTCTATACATACAATGTTGACAGTGCAAAGGCGCTCCTCGAAGAAGCCGGTTACCCGAACGGATTCAAAACAAAGCTGACGCTGACCTCCGACGCGGTCGACTACTACTCGGTCATCCAGGACATGTGGTCGAAAGTCGGCATCGAAATCGAACTCGATATCTCGCCGGATGCCGGAGCCCATATCGGCCGGGCATTCAGCATTACCTACGAACTGATTTCCATTCATACTTCTCCGAACTCATCCTACCCCGAGCAGTCCTGTTATTCCGTCAGGAACTGGGTCAATTGCAGCCTGATTAACGAAGCCACCGTCGATGCCCAGGCCAAAGCGGTCAAAGAACTGGCCATTACCGACTTCCAGGCTTCGATGGAACTGTGCCGTCCGCTCGTTCTCTACCTCCTCGAGCAGGCATACATGATTCCTGCTCCCCGGGTTCCCACCTACGCCATGTGGTGGCCGTGGGTGAAGAATTACTCCGGTGAAAACAGCATCGGTTACTGGAAGACGGACGGGTTCGCCGCTTATGTCTGGATTGATGAAGCACTCAAGAAATCGATGGGTTACTAATCATCCTCGAAACTGGTAAGGGTAATTGGTCATTCACCCGAAAATGCAGGAGGCCGGGATAAATATCCCGGCCTCTTCTTCTTTCACGTAATACAGGTAACCGGTACAACCGTGTAAAATTTGCCGATTCTTCTCTATTGGATTACAATCTCATTAAACAAGCCGTACCGTGAAACCCGCTTGCCGGCTTGGTTTTAGTCAGGCATTGAATGAATGTCTCTCAATCTGTAAAAAAGGTGAAGTTCGAACGATTATGAAGAATGACAGATTAGGCGTGTTGGACTATATCGGTAATACTCCCCTGGTCAAAATCGGGCCGGTCTACGCTAAACTCGAAACTACCAATCCCAGCGGCAGCATCAAGGACAGGGTTGCTCTCGAAATAGTAGAAGCCGCCGAGCGTGAAGGACAACTGAAACCGGGCTACACGATAATAGAAGCCAGCAGCGGGAACACCGGCATCTCACTCTCCATGATTGCTGCTGTCAAAGGCTACCGGATGATTGTCGTCATGCCGGAAAATATGAGTGAAGAGCGTATCCAGTTAATGAAAGCCTTCGGAGCCGAACTGGTTCTGACCTCGAAAAGCGGCAGCCTCCGGGAAGCCGTCGATACCGCCGAAGAACTCGGGAAAAAACCGCACACCTTCGTCGCCCGCCAGTTCGCCAATATCAACAACATCATCGCTCAGGAAAAAACCGGCCGGGAAATTCTTGAAAAAATCGGCCCGGTCGATGCCGTCGTCGCCGGCGTCGGTACCGGCGGCACCCTGATGGGCATCCATAACGTCATGAAAAAAGCCAATCCGAAAACCTGGGCAATCGCCGTCGAACCGGAAGAAGCCGCCGTCATGTTCGGGGGAAGCGATATCCGCATCAAGGAACACAAGATTCAGGGTATCGGCGACGGCTTTATCCCGGAACTGATAGACATGAAAAAAGTCGATCAGGTAATCACCGTCGGAAGCGAAGAAGCTATCGAAATGTCACGGAAACTCTCCCGTGAATACGGACTGCTCGTCGGCATCAGTTCCGGCGCCAACATAATCGCCGCCCTCAAAGCCGCCGAAACTTTCGAGAAAGTCACCACCGTCCTGCCCGACCGGGCGGAACGGTACCTGAGTATGAACCTTCTCAGGTATTAGTCTCAATCAGCCGTTGGCTGTATGAGTTTAAGCCCATTGGATATACCGGCCTCTGTCTGCGACAGAAAACGATGCCAATAAAAAGGAGGGTACGCTGTGTACCCTCCATAAATTCCTTTTTTTAATCCTCATCCCCGACTCACTCGCGGTTATCACAACCCCAAGGAGTCAACTCTTCGACTCTCACACTAACGTTACGAGTCGAGTTTGAGTTCCGCCCGCCCTGACCTCAAACAGGGCTTTAACAAATAAATAGAAATACTCCGTAAAGCTTATGAAGTTTCATGGCGACACCTCCTGTTTTTGTAGTAAGGCGCCTGTGTAAGCCTTCATCTATATTGTAAGCACATTTTCACGTAAAAGTCAAGATTTCGTGCCTGAATGTTAGAAAAGCAGAGAAAAACGAAAAGCACTGCTACCGGATAAAAGTCATATTCTCCCGTCCTTTGACTATGGTATTATCAGATTCATGATGAATAAGAGAAGCAAGGTTCTCATTCCTGTTATCGGCCTTCTTGCCGGGGCCGCCCTCGGTGGCCTGGTCGGTTTCTTCGGCCAGTGTTCCGGCAGCACCTGAGGTTTTACCTCCAGCCCCTGGACGGGAGCAATATTCGGCGCTGTATTCGGAACCCTCATCGGCTTGACGGTAAGCCCTTCGAAAAAACCCGGCAAGTAAAAGCATTCCCATCCCTATCTGTGCTAGAATGATATCGAAATGACCGAAAAAAGAATCCTCTCCTGGAACGTGAACGGCATACGGGCAGCTCAAAAAAAAGGCCTGCTCGAATGGCTTGCCGATGAATCACCCGATATACTCTGCCTCCAGGAAACGAAAGCCATGCCGGATCAGCTCGATGACACCCTCAGGGAACCCCCCGGCTACTCCTCGTACTGGAATAACCCCGAACGTAAAGGCTACAGCGGCGTGGCCGTGTACACGAAAGAAAAACCGGTCTCGGTCGAATACGATTTCGGTCCGGCCGATTTTCCCACCGAAGGCAGAGCCCTCATACTTCACTATCCATCCTTCACCCTGCTCAATGTCTACTTTCCCAACGGCAAGCAGAACGCCGAGCGTCTCCGTTATAAAATGGACTTTTATGAAACCT
>CAZOGR010000141.1:0-4326 GCA_964579355.1 uncultured Dehalococcoidales bacterium
AAATCTTGACACTTTCTTGATACTCTTTCCCCACTTCTTGACACCTGCCTGATACGAATTCACCTACAATTTCCTCGTGAGACTGAAATACGTATTTCACTATGTCGGTATCGTCGTTATGGCAGTCGGCGCATTGATGCTCCTCCCGCTGCTGTGCAGCCTGATATACCGGGAAAATAACTGGGCTGTCTTTCTCTTCTCTTCCCTGATAACCGCTGTTTCGGGGCTTGCCCTTTGGTTTTTTACTCCCAACGAGAACCAGCGCCTTCCTTTGCGGGAAACCCTTGCCATCGTTACCTTCAGTTGGGTACTGCTCGGATTTTTCGGAGCTTTACCCTACGCATTCGCCGGAACATTCACCAGTTTCCTCGATGCCTGTTTCGAATCTGTCTCCGGGTTTACCGCTACCGGTGCCACCGTCATCGCCTCTATCGAAACTCAGTCTCACGGTATCCTCTTCTGGCGCGGCCTCTCCCAGTGGATTACCGGCCTCGGCATTATTACCCTGTTCGTCTCTCTCTTTCCCGCCATGGGAGTCGGCGCCGTCCACCTCGTCAAAGCCGAAATGTCCTCTCTCGTCAGCGAAAAACTGACCCCGCGTATCCGCGACATGGCCCGGTCGGTCTGGATGATTTATGTCGGCCTTTCACTCAGCGAGATTATCTTCCTCTGTATCGCCGGCCTGCCCATCTTCGACGCAATAACCGTCACCTTCGGCACGATGGCTACCGGTGGCTTCTCCGCCAAACAGTTGAGTATCGAAAGTTATGCAAGCTGGCCGGTCGATATCATCGTTATCATTTTCATGGTACTGGCGGCGGTCAATTTCAGACTGTTTTTCCTCCTGATACGAAAACGCGATTTCCGAACGATGCTCAAAGATATCGAACTGCGCCTCTTTCTCGGCATCCTCGCCGGCGCGACTGTGTTTATCGGAATTGACCTCATGGTGAACTCCGGATTCAGTCCTGCCGAAGCCTTCCGGTACGGCAGCTTCAACGCCGCCTCAATCATGACTACCACCGGTTTCAGCAACAGCGATTTCAACCTCTGGCCGGCATTCTCGAAAGTTATCCTGATTATCCTGATGGTTATCGGCGGTTCTTCCGGTTCGACCGCCGGCGCCATCAAAGTCACAAGAATTATGCTGATAGGCAAAGGCGCCTACCGGCAACTTTTGCAGGCAATTAATCCTCACCACGTCCGGAGAATAAAAGTCGGCAATCAGCCCGTCGAAGAAGAACGGGTTTCAGAAGCCTTCGGGTTAGGCATCGTCTACCTGATTGTCTTAATCGCAGCAACACTGATGATGAGCGCGGTCGGCCTTGACCTCGTTTCAGCCGTTACCTCGGTCGCCGCCTGCATGGGAACCGTCGGCCCCGGACTGAATGCGGTAGGGCCGATGGAAAACTTCTTATGGATTCATCCGATTGGTAAACTTACCCTTATCCTCTGCATGATTCTGGGCAGACTCGAAATTTTTACCGTTCTGGCGCTGTTCGTACCTTCCTTCTGGAAGTGGAAATAAGCCCGTCCGGGAAGAAATGATAAACATGGACGGGTTCGGTCACCGGGTATAGAATGTGAGCAGGCGGAAAGCAAAAACATGATAATGAGAAAATCAGGCATCGTCTGGCAGCATTACTTTCTCAGTATCTGCCTGGTCATCGCGGCAACGGTACTGGGACACCTCGTCCAGGCTTTTTTTGACCCCACCAACATCATCATGATATACCTGCTCTGCGTTACGGTAGCAGCGGTATTCTGGGGACTCGGACCGTCGGTCTTCGTTTCGGTGTCAGGTGTTCTGACCTTCGATTTTTTCTTCGTTCCTCCTTATCACACCTTCGCCGTCGATGACACACAGTACATCTTTACCTTTATTTCGTTGCTGGCTGTCGGTGTCGTCATCAGCTATCTGACCTCGAGAACCCGGCGTCAGACGGATGAAGCCCTGCAGAGGGAAAAGGAAACTTCGGCGCTGTATACCCTCGGGCATGACCTTGTGGTATCGAATAATCTCAACTCCCATATCAAGGTGATTGCCGGAAGAATCGAGCAACTGTTCGGTTATCATGTTTTCGTTTTCCTGGCTGAAGAACATGGCTCCACTAACATTAAGTTGTATGCGGATGAAGCATCCGCCATTCCCGAAGAGTCTGTGGTAAAAATAGCCTCGGAGATGTACGCCTCGCATTCCCGGAAACAATCCGACTCGGGTAGATTCGTCCATGATAACTTTCACTTTTTCCCTTTAACGACCGCCCGGGGCATCATCGGTATCATGGTCTTCAGGATACCTGATACGAACGAAAGACTGAGTTTCGAGCAGGAACGGCTCCTCAAGGCGTATATCGACCTTGCCGCCGTCGCCATCGAAGGCATGGTACTGGCTGAGCAAACCCGCAACGCCCAGATAATTAAAGAAACGGAGAAACTTCAGACAGCTCTGTTAAACGCCATATCGCACGATTTAAAAACACCCCTCGTCTCGGTTATCGGCGTGCTGAGCAGCCTTCAGGAAAAAAACATAAACCTCGACGAATCAGCCAAGGAAAACCTGATTCAGGTCGCCCGGGAAGAAGCGGAAAAACTGAACCACCTCATATCCAACCTGCTCGACGAATCGAGAATCGAAGCCGGTGCCCTGACCATAAACAGGAAACCGGTGGAAGTTCAGGACTTAATCGGGACCGCCCTTGAACAACTCGGCGACCGGACCGCCGGTCACAAGATTACTATCAATATCCCGGATGATGTTCCTTTTGTTTTCGTTGACGTCGGCCTGTTCGTTCAGGCACTCGTCAATGTCATCGATAACGCCCTGAAATACTCCCCGCCCGATACGCCGATTACTATTGAAGTCCTTCGCGAAGATGGAAAAATAACCATCCGCGTTATCGACCGGGGAATCGGTATCCCCGTTCGTGATACCGAAAGGATTTTCGACAAATTTTACCGGATTAAACGGCCGGGTAACGTGGCAGGAACAGGCATGGGACTGTCCATCAGTAAAGGTATCATCGAAGCTCACGGCGGGCATATAGAAGCCGGCCGCCACCCCGGTAGAGGAACGATAATCACTATCTCAATACCCCTGAACGAAAACCCTCCCGGAGAAAGAAGACTATCGAAATGAGCAGCCAGAAAATTCTGATAGTTGACGACGAAGAAGCCATCAGGCGTTTTTTACGGGTAACCCTGAAATCTCAGGATTACCAGGTACTTGAGGCTGCATCCGGGAAGGAAGCCGTCGCCGGTACCGCCGAAAACAGGCCGGACGTGATAATTCTCGATTTAGGGCTGCCGGATATCGACGGCGTCGAGGTCACCCGGCTGATTCGGGAATGGTCTCAGGTACCGGTCATTATCCTCTCGGTTAGAGGTTCGGAAAACGATAAGATTGCTGCCCTCGATGCCGGCGCCGATGACTACCTGACCAAGCCTTTCGGCGTCGGAGAACTCCTCGCCAGGGTGCGGGCAGCCCTGCGGCGCAGCCAGGTGAAAGCGAACGAACCGGTTTTCTCCAACAGGACTCTCGCCGTCGATTTATCCCAGCGAACCGTCACATCGGGCGGAAACTCCGTCCAGCTTACCCCGAACGAGTACGAACTCCTTCGCCTCCTCGTCAACCACGCCGGTAAAGTCCTGACCCACAACTACCTGCTCCGCGAAGTCTGGGGAGCCGAATACGGCAACGAATACCACATGCTCCATGTTAATATCAGCAACCTGCGCCACAAAATCGAGCCGGAACCCGCACGCCCCCGCTTTATTATCACCGAACCCGGCGTCGGCTACCGGCTTAAGGTAGACTGACAAGCCCCCGCAGCCTTGCCATTATCTCCGACGGCAGCCCCTCCCGGTTGTCTTCGGTCGTCTCGAATACGACCGGTTCATCCTCAAGTCCCGGCAGCAGGTACTCCAGCAACTCCCTTCGGATAACCAGGATGCTGGCCGGTATCTTCCCTTCGTTAACGATATCGAAAGCCCGGATGAACCCTTCGCCCATCGCTTCGAGAATCCCGATTTCATCGACGAACAGGATGTCCGCTTCCCTGCCTTCTTCCATCGCCCTGATACCGAAATCGATTCCTTCGGGAACGAACGTGAACCTCGGCGCGAGCGGCCCGCCGTACCGATCGCCCGGTATCGCCAGTACTTCTGTCTCGCCGGTCGCCACATTCACCACCGACAGGCTGTCGCCCGGCATCTTTTCCGTGATAATGCCTCCGCACCGGTAACCCGCCTCCCGCGCCAGCGCCAGTACCTTCTTGCACACCGTGCTTTTCCCTATGCCGACTTCACCGCTCACAACGATAACCA
>CAZOGR010000142.1:0-4299 GCA_964579355.1 uncultured Dehalococcoidales bacterium
ATGCCGGTACCGAATTCCTTGGCGACGAACCACAGTGCGGCTACTCCGCAACCGAGAACGACCGTCCAGAAAGCCACCGAGGGATGCACGCGTTTCCAGACGACTGCCAGCAGGATGATAAGGGCAATCGGCGTCCGCACAGATATCGCATTAAGAATAAGTCGCAAGATTTCTCCCTGCGACAGGGCGAACCATGTCGAAAGCACGGCGATAACAAGGAGAGAGATCCTGGAAAAAATGAGTTCGTTCCGGTCGCTGGCACCGGGACGGATAACCCGGAAGACATCTTTTGAAAGCATCGTTCCGGACGAGAGCAGAAAAAGCGGGGCAGATGAGAAGATGGCGGCGACGATGCCGATAACTATTACTATCTCAATTCCGGGGCCGAGGTACTGCGCCATCGAATAGGTGGCGACTTTGGAATTGACATCCGGTAACAGAACACGGGCAGAAAGGCCCATCAGAGTCGGTAAATAGGCGAAAGCTATCATGAAGATGCCGGCGGCGATTGCAGCAATCCTGGCGGCTGTTATCGTCTTCGCTGAGTACGTCATCATCACGTGGTGGGGATTAACAATCGTGCTTAAACCAACTCCCAGCATCCAGGCTCCGACCGTTACCCAGCCTTCCCGGCCGTAATCAAGAAACCCTGCTGGTAAACCGGTTACCAGGGCTCCCATTCCTCCGACAGCCCGTACCGAAAGCACAGCTCCGACGCTGAAACTGATAACGAGAACGGCAATATGAATGAAATTCATCTGGGCAAGGCCTTTAATACCGCCGCTGAGAGCAACCAGGGTGATAACTGCCATTGAAATCCAGGTGGCGGCTTCGATTGATATGCCGAACACCGGGGCGAGAATCGCTCCGAGAGCGAGTGGCTGCGCTCCGAAGGCGAGTATTGACGAGATCAGCATGACAACAGTCACGGCCGTTCGGGTGCGGGTACCCCATACAAGATGAAAAGCTTCACCGACAGACACCTTGCCGATTCCCCGGTAAAATTTTGCCATGACGGTACCAAGAAGTATGACCCCAAATCCAATTGAAGCCCCGAACCAGGTTGAGGTAATGCCGGTACTGTGAGCGGTTTCTCCGGTTCCGACCGACGAAGCCCCGGCGACGATTTCAGCGAAAAACAGTGGTATCAGCCACACCAGCGGCAAGGCTCCTCCGGCAACGAAAAAATCACGGGTGCCTTTTACTTTTTTCGCCGCTACTGCCCCGATAAATGCGGTAACAACCAGATATGAAGCGACTGCCCAGACAGCGTTCATCGATATTCCCCGCCTTCCTGATTATTTTCCCCAATGACCGACTTATTAACCATAGTCAGTTCATGGTAATGACTGATTGTTTATTGTATGGTAATTTTCCTGATATTTCAAAAATTGTTTGTCCGTCCGCACAGGTATATAATAACCTTCACGAAAGTGTAAAGGAGTACTGCTATGAATTTTTTCAGGTCTACTTTCTATAACAGCTACACGCCGCTGACCGACCGGCAAATCACCGATAAACTGTTGGCGTCACCAAAAGCTGAAAGCGTCTCGACTGACTCGGACTGTCTCTCCGGCCAAACGATAAAAATCAACCTTGATGAGGGGCCGGTGCTCCGGTACCGGTTCGATTCGAACAATACTCTTACCTTTACCGAGGGAGGAAATCCTGCGGTTACGACACCGTATTCAGTAAAAGAACTTGAAGGAATCGTCCTCTTTACCCATTTGATACCGGGTACGATGAGGGGCTTCGGTGTTGTCTATGATACCGGTACGGGCCTTGTCACAGTCTTCGAACTGTGGTTCGGCGGATTCGAACCCGCAAAACGCGAGGTATGGCGTCATTTCATGGTCGGTTATGTCGAAAACGGTAAACCCGCTCCGAGTCAGCGTCATCAACTCACCAATCGAATCGAAGGTAAAGGCACATGGTGGAAAAATGACGACGGTACCGAGATGCTCTACTTCTTTCCATCGGTCGTCTGGTCCTCTTTCCTCGAACTGAGCGACCCGCTCGGAGGCATTACCATCACCGCTCCTTCGGACTACCTTAAGATTAATGACCGCCAGTATATCTATTCCCGGGTCGAGCAGGAATATTCCGGTACCTTTACGTTGGAAGTCATCGACCTGTTCAACGTCAAGCATATCGGCATGCGTCTCGGTTTCGATAAAGATGATAACCTTGACTACCGAACATACTACGGGGAAGGCGAAATTACCGGGCAATCGACCAGTCTCGAACCATTAACCGATTACGGAACAGATATTCCCTATAGTGAAATGCACCGCAAGCAGATTAACCCGCAGAATAAAGGGGTCAGGCCATCGTACCGCCCGGCAACAATGCACAAGGATTACACCCAAGCCGAGGTGGACGAGGTCATCAGAACGAACAGCCACATCTTCGAAGGCCGGTCCATCATGTCAAGTTTCAATACCATGGAGGAGTCCGATTACATGGTCGGAAAACATTTCGTTCTCCGGTTCGATGACGGACCGGCCTGGGAATACGACATTATTGACAGTCAGCATCTGAAATGGCGAGAAGAAGGAGAAACCTCCTGGCATACGGAACTCTACCGGGGTTACGAGGCAGCCAGGGATATAATTCTTTTCTGCCATATCTGTTCCGGCTCAGAACCACTGCGCTGTCTGACACAAGCCGTCGATTTCTCAAACGCTCTGGCAACCTGCGTCGATGCCCGGCTCGGTAACGGCCGCAAAGCCTGGGAAGTCGGGCACACGGCACGATTTGGTGTCCTTGAGCTTGAGGGCGGACCGGTACCTCCGGCGGTAACACGACATGACTTCACTATCGACCTGGTCGGGAAGGCCTTCTCATGGACGTATGGCCCGGCCATGCAGTCGATTCATGTTTACAGTTCTCCGAACTCATATTCGTGGACGATTATGATGGAGCGCAATACCGGCGGCTGGATGTGGAGTTCACCCTGTCTTTATGTCAAACTACGAGACGATGCCTACCTGATGAGCTGGACGGAAGACGCCTGTAACGGTAATCAGGGCACGTTCATCCTTAACCCCCGCATCATGCATGACGCCGGGTTCTTCTTCGGCATGGGGGACAGCCCGGACGGTAAAGGTGATGTTCACCTGACGTCGATGGGAGCCTTCGCCCGCCCGCTGCACGGGTTTGACATTATGAAATATTTCGACAAATAAAAACAATAAGTCCGGTGACTTGCATACCGAAACGAGGGTGTGTAACAATCAACCATACTGAAAACCTTTGAAGCATACTGCAAAGGAGGCAAAGCATGTGGAACCAGTTTCAGACCAACGAGTACCAGGGAATGCTGGCAGAGACCGTTTCAATAACGGGATACAACGGTGACGCGGTTACCGCTTACTACTCCCGTCCTCTGGGCAAAGGGCCTTTCCCGGGTGTGGTACTTATACCCCATGTCCCCGGATGGGATGAATTCTACAGGGAAGCAACGCGCCGCTTCTCCCAGCATGGCTACGCAGCCATCTGCCCTGACATTTATTGCAGGGTCGGACACGGCACGCCGGCGGAAGTTGCCGCTAAATCGAGGGAGGAAGGAGGGTTACCTGACGAAACCGTCATGGGTGATTGCCAGGGAGCGGTCAACTACCTGAAAAATCAACCGTATTCTAACCAAAAAACAGGAGTAATCGGCACCTGTTCCGGCGGTCGCCATGCTTTTATGGCCGCCTGCCAGGTTCAGGGTATCGATGCTGCAGTCAACTGCTGGGGAGGACGGATTTTCCCCGGGAAAGAAGAACTGACTCCGAAACAACCGGTCGCTCCAATCGAATACATCGAGAAACTTGATTGTCCGTTACTCGGGATTTTCGGTAATGAAGATCAAAGCCCTACTCCCGAAGAGGTTAACAAACTTGAAGAAGAATTGAAGAAACTCGGTAAGAGTTATAGTTTCCACCGCTATGACGGAGCCGGTCATGGTTTCTGGTACTATCACTCGCCGATGTACCGGCCAACCCAGGCAATGGATTCATGGAATAAAGTATTCGAGTTTTTCAAAATACATCTTTGCTGAGGTAACAATCCGGGAATGATACAACATACCGAAGGAGCTGCATCTTCCGGAAGAGAACCGTTCGTTGTCATGGCCAAGCCGGTCGGCCCTGCCTGTAACATGGAATGCCGTTACTGCTATTACCTTGAAACGTCCGGTCTTTTCCCAGGCCCGGATACGTCTCGCATGTCCGACGAACTGCTTGAGACATACATCTGCCAGTATCTGGCAGCAAGCCCCGGTCCGGAGGTAACATTTGTCTGGCACGGAGG
>CAZOGR010000143.1:0-4292 GCA_964579355.1 uncultured Dehalococcoidales bacterium
GGTCCGTACTGTCGGCATATAGTTCGCCGCCGGAGCAGGGGGCGAGGGCGGCAAGGTCAGTCCAAGTTCGGTAATTCTCTGTTCTATCTTCATAAGCTCTCCGTTACCGTCAAATTTGTAATCCGGAATACCCGTGCTTTAAGTTCAGGCGTCTGAAAGGAGCAGGAGATAATTACTTCTCCGTTAAAAATTCCCACTTACCGGCTATCTCTTCAGCGTCACGAATGATTTTATCAACGAATTCTTTTACCGGGAGAATACTGTCTATCGTTCCGGCGGCGAGCGATACCATTCTTAATCTCGAATCAAGTTTCGTCTCCCGCATTTGAGCGGATGGATTTCTCCAATCGGGGTCTTTCAGGTTGACACGCTCAAGCATAAGCAACCATTCGTCCATGGGTACCGTGTTTCGAAGTTTCATTACCTCCTCCATGTCCCGAGGGTTGGCAATGGAGAGTACATGATTTCGATGTTCAAGGTTATCGTAACCGGTCTCAACTATTGCCTCTTTTACCGTGTCTGCCAGAGGGCACTCCCGGGTGGCCATGAAGGCAGTCCCCATCATGACGCCATCAGCTCCCATTCCTAAAGCTCCCAGCAAGCCGCGAGCATCACCGATACCACCGGCAGCGATAAAAGGAATCTTCAGTTCTTTCAGCGCCCAGACGGCTGTTGTCAGGGTAGGCATTTGCTCCTGACTTTTAAAACCGGTTCCTTCAAGTCCGACAATTATCGCCGCATCGGCCCCCAGCGCTTCGGCGTGCAGGGCATCCTTTACTCTGGCTGATTTATGTATCCAGGCAAGACCGGACTCCCTGATGCGGGGAGCCAGGGCATCAGGTTTGTAGGCGGCTGTTTCTATCGGTACCTTCTCTTCGATGCATACTTCCAGCATTTCTTTAAAGGGAAGAGACCCGGTGAGAGTAAAATTTACGCCGAATGCTCCGCCGGTAGCAGCCCGACAACTCCTGATATCCTCTCGTAACTGCTCCGGAGTTTTTGAAACAGAGGAGGTAATTAACCCGAAAGCGCCTGTGTTAGCAACCGCGGCTGCAAATTTCCAGGTACCAAATCCGGCAAAAGCGCCCTGCAGGACAGGATACCTGCACCCTAATA
Organism: uncultured Dehalococcoidales bacterium; assembly: GCA_964579355.1. Taxonomy (GTDB): domain Bacteria; phylum Chloroflexota; class Dehalococcoidia; order Dehalococcoidales; family UBA2162; genus MGML01. Next base: position 1,117 of record CAZOGR010000143.1, read on the forward strand.
ACCTGGTTACTCTGGTAGTCCACTTCAATTGCCCAATCCTCCTCTGAACATTCTCATGACGACCGTTGCCGGTATTGTATTATAACAGATAAGAAAAGATTCTGATTAGTACTATTGCCGGTGGTTCTGTTCGGTTTATTACCGACCGAATGCAAACAGTACCAAAAAAAGGCTGAAGGATTATCCTTCAGCCTTTAAAAGGTTTCCGTGTTACGGGTTATTTTTTCTTGCCTTCATCCGGATTGGCGTGTTTCATGAAGGCGCTGATGAGGTCGATGGGAATCGGGAAGATGAGGGTGCTGTTTTTCTCAGCGGCTACCTCGGTCAACGTCTGGAGATAGCGTAATTGCAGCGTAGTTGGTTCCCTGGAGATGACGGCGCCCGCCCTTGCCAGTGTTTCCGATGCCTGGAATTCACCGTCGGCATGGATAATCTTGGCTCTCTTTTCCCGTTCGGCTTCCGCCTGGGCTGACATCATTCGCTTCATCTGGTCGGGGAGTTCAACCTCTTTAATCTCGACGGTGCTGACCTTGACGCCCCACGGGTCGGTGTGTTCGTCGATTATCTGGGTCAGTTTCTGGTTCAGGACTTCCCGCTGTGATAACAGTTCGTCAAGCTCGGATTGACCGAGGACGTTCCGTAAGGTGGTCTGGGATATCTGGGAGGTTGCCCTGACATGGTCCAGTACCTTGACGACGGAGTCTTCAGGATTGACCACCCTGAAAAATACCACCGCATTGACGCGGACGGTGACGTTATCTTTGGTGATAACTTCCTGGGAAGGGACATCCATGGTGATGACACGAAGGTCGGCCTTGACCATCCTGTCGACAAAGGGAATGATGAAAAACAGGCCGGGGCCTCTCTGCCCGACCAGACGGCCGAGGCGGAACAGGACGCCGCGCTCGTACTCCGGAACAATCTTAATCGCCATCGAAAGGATTAAGAGTACGAACAGTGCAATTATGACAATAACAACAATATCCATCGAATTTCCTCCTTAGTTATTCTTTTTTACGTATACTTTCAATCCGTCAATGCGGGTGACGACCACTTCATCTCCGGGTTTTATTTTACCTGATTCGGAGATGGCGCTCCACTGCTCGCCTTCGAGGAAGACCAGCCCTTTCGGGTTGAGTTCCGTTACCACGCGGGCGGATTTGCCTATCATATCCTCCTTGCCGGCTGCTATTTTAAGGCGATGGGCTTTCATTCCCCAGATGATGGTGACGACGAGAAAAGCCACCACGGCGATGGCAATGATGACGACTACCCAGGGGCTGACGGTTATTCCACTCATATTTGGAATCATTCTTCTTCCTGTTCTGTTTCTTTTCTGGACACATACAGCATAAGGTTTTCGACCTTGTTAATTATAACCTGTTCATCGGCTTCAATAGTACCTTGTTTAGAAATTGCCTTCCATCGCTCGCCCCGGAAGAGCACCTGGCCTTCGGGAGACAACGGGACCACAACCTTCGCCGGTTTGCCAATCAGTTCTTCCCAGCCGGTGGCGGGCTGCCGTTTCCGTGTTCCGACCACTTTATACAGGATGAAGAACACAAACCCGGCAAACAGGACGGATACTATGCCGATAAGCCACGGATTGACCCTGAACAGCGGGGCGTTATCCGGAAAGAGCAGCAGCGAGCCTAAAACGAGCGCGGTTATGCCTCCGGCTGTGAGTATGCCGAAGGTGGTGGTAAAAAATTCGGCAATGAAGAGGCCGACAGCGAGGACTATCAGGAGGATGCCGCCGATATTGGCTTCGAGAACACCGAGCGAGTAAAAAGCCATGAGCAGGCATATGGCGCCGATAACGCCCGGGAAAATGGCTCCCGGATTGTACAGTTCTGCCATGATGCCGATTGAACCGACACTCATCAGGATATAAGCGATATTCGGGTCGCTGATAGCCAGCAGAAAACGTTCGATGAAGCTCATTTCGTTCCGGGTGACGGTGTGGCCTGAGGTATCGATAGTTGTCTCGGCGCCGGAGGCAAGCCTGACCGTCATGCCGTCAATCTGCCGGATAAGGTCGTCGAGGCTTTCCGCCCGAAGGTCGATAAGGTTCGCTGCCAGGGCGTCCGTATCCGAGAACGACTTGCTTTCGGTCACCGCCAGTCCGGCTTCTTCCATGTTCCGGTCGCGCTCCTCGGCGATGGTGCGTATCCACTGCGAGGAGAATTCGACGACTTTCTGCATCTGGGTTTCGTCCATCTCTTCGCCGCCGCCCGCAACCGGATGGGCAGCTCCGATGGTGGTGCCCGGGGTCATGGCGGCGATGTGCCCGGAGAGGGTGATGAAGGTGCCGGCCGAGGCTGCCCAGGCCCCTTTCGGCGAAACGTAGACGGCGACAGGGACGTGCGCATTCATGATGCGCTGAACGATTATTTCGGTAGTATCGAGCAGCCCGCCGGGGGTGTTCAGTTCGATAACGCAGACGGTGGCGTTTGCTTTTTCGGCGTCGGAAATTCCCCGGTCAAGGTAGTCGGCCACTACCGGCACGATGGTGCCGTCCACTTTCAGGACATGAACGGAAGGCACGGCTGCCTGGGCAACGGTTCCGGCGAAACCGATGAGCAGTACCCCAAAAAACAGGAAAATTCTCAATAGTTTGAACATAACAGTTCTTTTCTGAATATACCCTCATACTAATTGTATAGGGAAAGGGCGATTTATGCAAATGAAGAGCCTTGAGGTTCGGTTCTAACTGTCAGGAAACGGTGATTGGCAGTCAGTAATTACTAAATCCCCCTTGCCCCCTTTACAAAAGGGGGTAATATCGAACGATTCGATATTATACTACGATGCTGGTGAAGTAACCGAAAAAAAATACCGCTCATGGTGAGCCTGTCGAACCATGAGCGGCGAAAGGCGGTTGACTGATTACGGGTGTGCGTGTGGGTACTCAGTCCTCAGTCCACCGACTACTCATTACTTTAATTGTATACTCCGTACTCTTTGGTAAATTCTATCATTGCCTTGAGGTTGGCGGGATTGGTTTCTTCGACCGAGGTGCTGGGCGAGAGGATGAAGCCGCCGTTCTTGCCGACGGTATTGATAAGTTTTTTACAGTAAGCGATAACATCGTCAGGCGTGCCTACCTGGAGGAGCGAAGAGGGGATGTTGCCGGATATGCAGCAGTGGTCGCCGAGGATTTCCTTTGCCCGGAC
>CAZOGR010000144.1:0-4289 GCA_964579355.1 uncultured Dehalococcoidales bacterium
TGGTAACGTTACCTTGTACAAAGATAAATTAGTTGACAATATCATTCATTATTTTATAACCTTATCGTAAGTATTTATTGGGTTGATTGTATGCCAAGTGTACTAAAAGTTAATCTCGCAAATCCCACTGTTCTTAAATGGGCACGCGAAGAAGTTGGTCTGACAAAAAAAGAAGTAGCTGACAGGTTTAGGAAGACTGAAGCAATTATTAGTTCTTGGGAAGATGGTTCCAACGCTCCAACTTTCAGGCAGCTTTCTGAGCTGGCGAACTATTATAAAAGACCTGTTGCGATTTTCTTTTTCCCTGATGTTCCTCCTGCATCGCCAAAGCCTGTTGATCATCGAACCCTACCTGGCTTGAGTATGGGCAGATATTCAAAATTGACGTTAATAGCGTATAGGGAACTTTACAATATGCTGGAAGATGTCACAGAACTTTTTGGTTTATTAGATAACGAAACTGTTTTCTCGATTCCAAATTGGACTATGAAAGATAATCCTGAAGAAAAAGCGATGATGATTCGCAACAGTCTAGGAATCACGATTGATAGACAGATAAAGGAAATGACAACCTACAATCATGCACTAGATGTCTGGAGAAGTGTTTTATTTGATAAAGGTATAGTTGTCAGAGTTTCAAAAATGCCAATAGAAGATGCCAGGGCATTTTGTTTATTTAGGAATAAGTTGGCTGGAATTGGGCTTTCAAATGAAGACCGTGACCATGGGAAAATATTTTCATTGTTCCATGAACTTTGTCATCTCGGTCTACGTAAACCTGGTGTAAGTGGATTAGCTTATCATGGTGAATCCCCCAATAGAGAAATCGAAGATTATTGTGATAAATTTGCCGCATCATTTTTACTCCCATCTTCATCTGAAGAGGTCACGAAATCATTGAAAGAAATCAGAAATGATATCAGTTATGAAAATACAAGAAGAATTGGCAATAAATTTAAAGTAAGCAAGTATGTCGTTATCAGGAGAGCGCTTGATCTTGGTATAATGTCGCCCGATGTTTATTGGAGTACCTATAACGAGTTACATTTGATTGATAGTTCAATTAACAAACCATCACAGGAAAACAAAAAAGGTAATTATTACGCAACTCAGATTAGTTATAACGGAAAAAGATTTGTGTCTTTAGCAATGGATGCTTTATACAAAAACAAGATTAATGCGCTGGATGTAAAAAGAATAGTAGGTTTAACTCCTTCGGCTATAGAGCAGAGTTTATAGTCGCTCTGATAGGGTTTGATTTGGATAACCAAAAGTTCAATTGCTATAGCGTAGATGCCAGTGTGATGATTGCACTGAAGGATTCTATGCCACCTGATTTGTTTCAACCAGCCTGGGAAGAGATTAACCGTTTGGTATATGCAGGCAAATGGAATATTTTTGAAACAGTGGCAGAAGAACTTCGCGATGACTGGTTAAGAGACTGGTTAAAAGACCATGTTACCTCAGTTATTGATTTCAATGCCGATATAAATTTATATATGACTCAATTTATGGCTGAATGTCAAAGAAATAATGTAACTTTAGTAAATCCTCATAACACGAGGAATAATGCTGATCCATTTGTGGTCATGCTTGCTCTATATTTTGAAGCTAGAGATCTACAAGATTTAAGGTTAACCACAACCGATATTAAATGTTGTGTTCTTACCAATGAAATTCCTAAGGATCACAAAATAAATATTCCGTATGTATGCGACTATTATAGGATACCTTATATGAATCTCTATGACTTTATGAGGTATCATGGTTGGAAATTTTCAATTACCATCGGTAATCCTTAGAGTTGTCAAATTTAAATAGGCATATTTATTACTTTATCGAGGACTAATCCGCCCTACGGGGTGATATTGAAAACAATAACCAGTTCAAGGATTAAGAGGTTCCAGAAAAAATGGAGCACAAAAAACACGAGTGGCTTGCAGCTCGGGACCACTCGTGTTTTTTATCCGCTTCTTTACCGCGCCCGGCGGATTACCTCAGCGCTCAGGTACCGCCGAAACTACCCTCTTTCTTCGTCTTCCGTACCAGGTTCGCCAGCGCGTTCCAGATATAACTCATTATCTTAAAGATAAGAATGAAGATGACTCACATACCAGCCCTCCCCGTTTTTCTTATTCTACATGTTCATCCCTCTTCTTTGCAGTGATGAAGGTCACACACCGGTACCGTTTCCTGCTATAATCATGGGTAGTATAAAAAAAGGACTGAGACAATGACCGAACCCGTAAGAGTGCGTTTCGCCCCCAGCCCCACCGGCTACCTCCACCTCGGCAGCCTGAAAACCGCCATGTACGACTGGCTTTTCGCCCGCCGCAACGGCGGCTCCTTCATCCTCCGCGTCGAGGATACCGACCTTACCCGCAAGGTGGAAGGCGCCGTCGAAGCCATTTACGAAAGCCTGAAATGGATGGGCCTGGACTGGGACGAGGGACCCGATGTCGGCGGCGATTACGGCCCCTACATCCAGTCGCAGCGCCTCCCCCTCTACCAGGAAGCCGCCGAACGGCTCGTCGCCCAGGGAGATGCCTACTACTGCTACTGCTCCCCCGAACGCCTCGAACAGGTCCGCCAGGAACAGGCCGCCCGCAAGGAACCGCCCGGCTACGACCGCCATTGCCGCGACCTTACCCCGGAACAGCGCGCCGAATACGAAGCTCAGGGCATCAGGCCGGTCATTCGCTTCAAGGCCCCCCGCGAAGGAAAAATCGTCCACCAAGATTTGATTTACGGCGAGGTGACGTTCGATAACGCCACCATCAACGACTTCGTTGCCCTGAAATCGGACGGCTACCCCACCTACCACCTGGCCAACGTCGTCGACGACCACGCCATGAAGATTACCCACGTCATTCGCGCCGACGAGTGGATTTCGAGCGTCCCCATGCACCTCATGCTCTACAAGGCCTTCGGCTACGAACCGCCGCAGTACATTCACCATCCGATGATTCTCGGCCCCAACCGCGCCAAACTCTCGAAGCGGCACGGCGACGTCGCCGTCCTCCTCTACCGCGATAAAGGCTACCTCCCCGAAGCCCTCTTCAACTTCATCGCCCTTATCGGCTGGTCGCTCGATGATAAAACCGAAATTATCACCCGGCAGGAAGTGGTCGATAACTTCACCCTCGAAAGAATCGGCAAGACCGGCGCCCTCTTCAACTTCGAGAAACTCGAGTGGATGAACGGCTACTATATCCGCAGCCTCACCCCCGACGATTTCACCGCCCGCTCCCTGCCCTTCATGAAAAAAGCGCTGCCGGAACTGGACAACTACTCGCTTGATTATGTCAAGCAATCCCTCGCCCTTGTCCAGGAACGCGCCAAGACCCTCGCCGAAGTGCCGGAGCTGGTCTCGTTCCTCTTTACCGACGAGTTCGATTACGATGCCGACCTCTTCGTCGATAAGAAAACGACGAAGGAAGACGCCATCAAAGCCCTCGAAGCCTCCCTCGAAAAACTCCGGGACCTCGAACCTTTTACCAGCGAAACCATGGAAACCCTGCTCCGACCCCTGGCAACCGAACTCGGTATGAAAGCCGGGCAGCTTTTCGGCGCCCTCCGAACCGCCACCACCGGCCGCACCGCCGCCCCGCCCCTCTTCCAGACTATGGAAGTACTCGGCAAAGAACGGTCGCTGAAGCGCCTCGAAAAAGCTCTGGAAAAATTAGAGGGTTAGATGGTTGCTGTCCGGCCGGCCGTGCCCGACGATATTCCGGCAATAACGGAAATCTATAACGAGGCGGTCCTCACCACCGACGCCACCTTCGATACCGTTCCCCGGACCCTCGAACAGCAGGCTGCCTGGTTCAAGGCGCACAGCGACCGTAACCCGGTTGTCGTCGCCCTCGAAAACGAAACCGTCCTCGGCTGGGCGTCTCTCGGTAAGTGGTCGGACCGGGCCGCCTACGCCGATACCGCCGAAATCTCCGTCTACGTCGGCAGCCCTTATCGCTATAAAGGCATCGGACGGCAACTGATGGAGGAGGTAATCCGGAAAGGAGAAGCCGCCGGACTCCACACTATCCTCTCCCGCATCACCCGGGGAAACGACCGCAGCGTCCGTCTCCATGAATCGCTCGGCTTTGAAACCATCGGCGTCATGCGGGAAGTCGGCAGAAAACACGGCCGCCTCCTCGATGTCCTCATGATGCAGAAAATTTACCCGTCCCGGCCTGAATAAGGAGTACCTTCCCATGTCCGAACAAACGTATCCCGAACCCGGCTACCTTTCCCTCTTCGCCTCCGGCGAACTTGCCCGCCGCGCCGAAATG
>CAZOGR010000145.1:0-4269 GCA_964579355.1 uncultured Dehalococcoidales bacterium
AAAACCGGTATCGAAATGGAAGCCATGACCGCCGCCTCCGTCGCCGCCCTCACCATCTACGACATGGCAAAATCAATCGACAGGGGTATGACTATCACCGATATCCGCCTCGAAAAAAAATCGGGCGGTAAAAGCGGAACGTACGTCAGAGAATAATGTCTCTGAAAACGAGGGTGTAATAATGGAAATCATTGAAGCTGCTGAAAAACATGTCCCCGGTATGACGAAACTCTGGATGGAATTCACCTACCTCAACTCCGGCACCGACCCCGTTGACATGAAGGGGAAAACCGTCCTCAGCCAGATTGAAAAACACTTCAAAACCCGGATAAAGTCACCCGACGCCCTTGTCCTTGTCGCCCTCGACGGCGATAACATCATCGGCTACTCGGTCTCGGAAATCGCACGCCAGCCCGAAAAATCCACCGGCAATATTTACGATATCGTCCTCGCCCCCGCTTACCGGAAAAAGGGCATCGCCCGGAAAATGATAGAATCTGCTAAGGAATGGTTCGCCTCCCGCGGCGTCACTACTATCATCCCCACTCCCCTGACGAGGAAATCGTTCCCGGATTCCTTCTGGAAAGACCTCGGGCTTCCCTGACGGCCCCGCCCTAGAACACCATCACCGTCACTGTCTCGCCCGCCTCTACCGTCTGCCCGACTTCCAGCCGGAAATACCCGTCTGCCCGGGCCATGCTCGTAATCGCGCTCGATTCCGTGAAAACCGGTATCGCCTCACCGTTCTCCAGCTTCACCGTCATGTGCTGCACCCGCTCCCTGTCCCCGGCCGTCCTCCGGCTTACCTTCGCCTCGACCGTCGCCAGCTTCTTCGCCGGTAAATGACCCATCGTCCGCAGCGCCGGGGCAATAAACAGAATCGCATTAATCACCGCCGATGCCGGCGTCCCCGGCATCCCGAATACCGGTTTATCGCCTATCATGGCAAACATCGTCGGCTTGCCCGGCTTTATCTTCAACCCGTGAAAAAGAATGACTCCCTTTTCCTCGATAACCTCGGCAATCAGGTCCTTTTCTCCCACCGACGACCCGCCGGAAAATACCAGTACGTCGCATCCGTCCAGCACCTTCTCTATCTTTTCCCGGATATCCTCCGCCCTGTCCCGTAAAATGCCCGGCCGGAACGGCTCTCCGCCGTTTTCCCTGACTACCGCCTGAATGGTAAATGAGTTGATATCGTAAAGCTGCCCCGCCTTTAACGCTTTTCCCTGCTCCACCACTTCTTCGCCGGATGACAGAATCGCTACCCTCGGCTTCCTGTGCACCTTTACCGTCTTAAGCCCCTGCGAGGCCAGCACCCCTACCTTCGCCGGCTCCAGGTACGTCCCCGCTTTCAGTATCACCGTCCCCGCCGCGATGTCCGAACCCTTCTTCCCGATATTCGTCCCCGCCGCTGCCTCTCTATATATCTCGACCATCCTGCCATCCCGCAGCTTCGTGTCCTCCACCATCACCACCGCGTCCGCTCCCTCCGGCACCATCGCCCCGGTCGCCGTCTCGATGCACTGCCCCTTCCCTACCTGCGCCCCGAGTGTTCCTCCGGCGTGTATCACCCCCGCCAGCTCCAGACTCACCGGCTTCTCCTTCGTCGCCCCCTTCGTGTCCTCCGCCCGCACCGCGTACCCGTCCATCATCCCCCGGTCGAACGGCGGCGTGTTGTGCCGCGCCACCAGGTCCTCCGCCAGCGCCCGCCCTCCGGCTTCCTCCAGGCTGACTTCTTCCGTCCCCGCCAGAGGCCGGATGTGTTTCGCAATCACCTCCTGCGCTTCTTCGTACGGTAAAAGAATGCCGAATGGTTTCATCTCGAAGCCTCCCTGACCATGTGCCCGATTTCGGGCAGGATTATTTTTTCGGTTGCTGTCTTCGCTGCTCCCAGCGACCCCGGTATGCAGATAACTATCTTCCCGTTTTTTGCCCCCGCTACCGCCCGGCTCATCATGCCGGCTGTCCCGATTTCCTCGTAGGAAAGCATCCGGAACAACTCCCCGAACCCCGGCAGCACCTTGTCGAGCAGCGGCGTTACCGTCTCTACCGTCACGTCCCGCCGGCTCGCTCCCGTCCCCCCGCTCGTCACCACCACCTGCACATCCTCCCGGTTCGCCAGGCTTTCGATTTTCGCTTTTATCGCCCCGGCATCGTTCTTCAGTAACGCGTAGTCGAGTACCTCGTGCCCGGCCTCTTTCAATTTTTCGATAATATATTTTCCCGATTCATCCGTCGCCTCCGTCCGGCTGTCCGATATGACCAGCACCGCGCAGGCAACCGCTTTCGGTGAAACGTCTCTGTGTTCCTGGTGACTCATGCTTCTTCTCCCTTCTCCCATGGCTGTGTTCATTATAGTTTCCCTGAGTCCTTCAGCGCAATTCACCGGGCTGCCAGCGCCCGGATAACCGTTAGAAGACAAACTTTAGCTGTTCCTGTATAATCGAAGCTATGAATGAATCACTCCTTTCCGAAATCCGGGGGCAACTCCGCACCATGGTCGATGAAAAAACCGTCGGCAACGCCGCTTCTTTCTTCAAGGAAGAAGTCCGGTTTTACGGCGTAAAAACCGGCCTCGTTAACCGGCTTGCCCGCGACCGTTTCGCCGAAATAAAGCACCTCGGCCGCCCGGAAATCTACGCTCTCTGCGAAGACCTCCTGAGCACGAACTACCTCGAAGAAGCCTTCATCGCCCTCGAATGGTCGGAGCGGCTCCTGAAACAGTACCAGCCGGAGGATTTCACCGTCTTCGAAGGCTGGCTGGATAAGTACGTCTCCAACTGGGCAACCTGCGATACCCTCTGCAACCATACCATCGGCTCCTTTATCGAAAAATACCCGGAGTATATCGGCAAGCTTAAGGAATGGGCGCGCTCGGAAAACCGCTGGAAAAGGCGGGCTGCCGCCGTCACCCTCATCGTTCCCGCCAAACAGGGAAAATTCCTCGACGATGCTTTCGAGATTGCCCTTATCCTCATGGCCGATACCGACGACCTCGTTCAGAAAGGCTACGGCTGGCTTCTCAAGGAGGAAAGCCGCACCCGCCCGAAGGAAGTGTTCGATTTCCTCATGAACCACCGCCCCGTCATGCCCCGCACCGCCTTCCGGTACGCCCTCGAAAAAATGCCCCCCGACCTCCGCCGCCTCGCCATGCAGAAGCCTTCCGTAGGGTAACCCCATATTTACCAACTACTAATTACTCACACCCACACTCACACTAGCCCTCATCCTCTCCTGTTTCCCCTAACTACTCAATACTCACCCTCTCCCTCACCCTCATCCCCCGTTTCTCTTCGTTACCCTCCAACTACCCACTACTAATTACTTAACACCTCATTGCCATTTTCCCCTGAAATGTACCATAATGAATAAAAACCCCGGGAGCTGAACTTTGCCCGAATCAAAACACCTTCACCCGGCGTACTGGAGCATCCTTATCCTGCTCCTCGCCCAGGCGATTGTCTTCCTCGTTATTCCCCAGGTGCAGACATACCTGGAAGAAACGCAGATTGTCATACCTGAGGTCACCCCCGGCGTCCCCGTCGCTTACTTCTTCGGCGCCGTTGTCGTGCTCGGTATCGTCCTGTTCCTCATCCCCGTATCCCGCCTTAAGCTCGTCTTCAAGCTCCTCTTTTCCCTGCTGTTCGTCTGGGGAGTCTTCGTCAACCTTACCTTCTTTCTGCCGGTCGTCATCGCTGCTGTCATATCCTTCGGCCTGACCGCCATCTGGTTCGTCAAGCCGAAGCTGTGGTTCCACAATGTCCTCCTCGTATTCAGCCTGTCCGCCCTCGGAGTCGTTTTCGGCTCCATGCTCTCGCCGCAAACAGCCCTGGTTCTGATGGGCGTGCTTTCCGTGTATGATATTCTCGCCGTCAAGTTCGGCTACATGATGTGGATGGCGAAAAAACTCTCCCACCTGGATACCCTGCCCGCCTTTATCATCCCGAAGGATATGTCCGGCTGGAACACCGACCTCAAGCAGGTCAGACTCCTCGACGAAGAAGCGTCCGGGCGGGATTTCTCCCTCCTCGGCGGCGGCGATATCGGCTTCCCCCTTATTCTCATGACTGCCGTTCAGAGCGTTTACGGTTTCGGCGAAGCCCTCATCATCGCCGGCTTCACCCTTACCGGCCTCCTCAGCGTCTACGCCATCCAGCGGCGCTTCTTCAAAGGCAAAGCCGTCGCCGCCCTGCCCCCTATCACCCTCGCCTGCCTGGCCGGTTTTCTCATAATCCGTTTCGCCATATCCTGACTCTCTCGTAACCC
>CAZOGR010000146.1:0-1220 GCA_964579355.1 uncultured Dehalococcoidales bacterium
CCCCCCCTTGGTTCTCCCCTTCCCGGGCGAAATCGGGAAGGGGAGAGAGGGGAAAAGCAAAGAGTGAACACTGCGTGGTTAAAGCGACCGGTAAAATTCGCTTTACGACGCTATCATTAAAACTCAATCCCCGGTTGAGCCTTAATGCCTGTATGGTAGTGATGTTTTATTTCAATGTTTTCGGTAACGAGGTCGGCATAGTCAATAAGTTCTTCGGGCATATCGCGCCCGGTAATAACCACGTGGAGGTTTGACGGGCGGGCTTTCAGGGTATCGATGACTTCGTTAACGTTAAGCCAGCCGAATTTCAGCGGGTAGCTTAGTTCATCGAGGATAACCATATCGTAATCGCCGGAACCGATTTTTTCCCGGGCGGTTGCCCAGAGGTTTTCGGCCATCGATTCGCTTTTTTCGATGTCCCCCACAACACCCGGCCGGGCGAATCCGGCACCTCCGGCAATGAGTTCAATACCCATTCTCCGGGCGGCTTTATGCTCGCCGAAATTCGCTTTCGCGTTCTTGATGAACTGGAGCATGGCAACCGCTTTGCCGTGTCCCCAGGCCCGCATCGCCAGCCCCATGGCGGCGGTGGTTTTTCCTTTGCCGTTACCGGTGTAAATCAAAACCAGTCCTCGGGTAATTTTTTCCTGCTCCCGCGAATCGATTGGAGAGGTTCTATCCGGCAGTATCTGTTCCATCGGCATTTAATCAATTTACCTTGTTTTAATTAAACTTTACTTGATATTATAAGGGTGAAAAAGGCTTTTGTCAAGTTTTTTTCGGAAATAAAAAGGTTAGACTGAAGCCATCCCTTCCATGCGTATCCACTTGTGAACGAGGTCGGATTTCGCCCACAGGATATCGCTCTCAGGATTGCCGTACTTCCGGGCGAAGTACCTCACCGGAGTTTCGTAATTCATCCGTAAGCCGGGAGTGTTCCGGTTGAGAAAGGTTTCGATAACCGTTTCGACACCGTCCTGCCGGAGGTTACCGAGGCGCCACCAGCCGGTCAGTTCGCCGCAGTTCGGGTAGACGTTGAAATCGCTATCGATAAAGAACGCCGGTATTCCGGGGTCATCGTTCAGAGGATTGTGCTCCTCCATGAGTTCCGGCAGCAGTTCCGCTTCTGTTTTCAGTAAATCGTTTACCGTTCCCTTCCTGAAATGCTTCAGGGTTTTCTCAACCAGGTATTTCGGAAGCTTTTCGATGTCGTCTTTTCT
>CAZOGR010000146.1:1320-4257 GCA_964579355.1 uncultured Dehalococcoidales bacterium
CCCACACTTCCAGAAACTGGGTGAGTATCCGGGCGGTGGCGCCCCAGATGATGTTTTTATTGCAGTAGTAGAAAAACCCCTCGCTGGTGCCGTCGTTAACCGGGTCGTCTTCCTGCCTGAGACAGTCATCCGCCGTTAAAACGGACATCGGTACCGTTATCAGTTCGGCTACTTCGACCGGGTCTTTAATCAGCTCGACCGGCCAGGGGATAACGCCAATGTACGGCGTAATCAGGTAATTGGTATGCATGGTCGGGCGGTCGTCGAGCGCCCCGAGGACTTCCACGATATCCGGGTTCAGCCCTATCTCCTCCCACGACTCTCTGAGCGCCGTTTCCAGCTCCGATTCATCGCTCTCCTCGCACCTGCCCCCCGGGAAGGATATCTGCCCTTTATGATCCCGCAGGGTATCCGTGCGGCGGGTAAACAACATATTGTACTCATTATTGTAAAAGAAAAGCGGTATCAGCACCGCCGCGGAGGTGAGGGTTTCATCGATTATCTGAAGCCTGTCCCGCCGGGCGAGGAATTGTTTGAGTTTTTCCGCGATGTCTGCCATGTCAGCCTTATAGTAGCACTTGTCGAGCAGACTCTACAATTGATTGTTCCACGTATTTTCCAGGGGTTCATATAGACCGGACGGATACGGTATAATGCTGACAACGATACCGGACGAGGTGAGAGCCGACTGATGCCGACAAATCTGCCGCCTCACTATTTCGACGCCGAGAAGCGTTACAGGGAAGCGAAAACCGCTCCCGAGAAGATTGCCGCCCTCGAAGAGATGCTGGCCATCATGCCCAAGCACAAGGGCACCGACCACCTTAAAGCCGACCTCCGGAGGAAAATCGCCGGATTGCAGGAGGGCAGCGATAAAAAAGCGGCTGCCCGGCGGGCTTCGATGACTGTCCAGAAAGAGGGAGCCGCCCAGGTGCCGGTCATCGGTACGCCCAATACCGGCAAATCGTTAATCGTCGCCAGCCTGACGAACGCCGCCACGGCATCTGCCGACTACCCGTTTACCACCTTTACCGCCATACCGGGGATGATGCAGTTCGAAAACATCCAGATTCAACTTCTCGACCTGCCGCCGCTCGTAGCCGGTTCGACCCTCTCCCTGGTACCGGTCAACCTGGTGCGGGCCGATGCCCTGTTGGTGGTGGTCGACCTCGGCGGGGACCCGCTCGAACAGATGGAGACCATCACCTCGGAACTGGCCGGGATGAGAATCAGCCCGGGGCAACGCCCGGAATCGGAAGACCGGAATACCTCCTTCCGGCTCTACAAGAAAACGCTCATTGTCGGTAACAAGGCCGACCTCGAAGGAGCCGGAGAAAATTTTGGGATACTGGAAGAGTTATTTGGCGGAGAATTACCGCGTATCGCTGTCTCGGCACTGAAAAAAACGGGACTCGAAGAGTTACGCCTGAAGCTATTCGAACTGTTGTCGATAATCAGGGTCTATACCAAAACGCCGGGACAGAAGCCGGACATGGAAGACCCGATTGTCCTGCCTGCGGGCAGCACGCTCGCGGATGCAGCAATCGGGGTACACAAGGACTTCGCCGCCAATCTCAAGTTCGCCCGTATCTGGGGCTCCGGCAAGCATGACGGAGTCATGGCGAAGCGGGACCATGTTTTGCAGGACGGCGATATCATCGAACTGCATATGTAGGACGGGGGAAAAAACCGGGCGAAAAATGCTATACTGGTCATAATTACCGAACAAGGAGACTGCCATGCCGGGACGTCCGGGCTGGAACGACGAATACTGGAAAAAGATGGACAAGGAAACCGCCAGGAAACTGCGCTCGAGATGCCCCCGCTGCGGCAGTAGCAATACACAGTTCAATAAGCAGTACGGCACCTGGCGCTGCGGCAGGTGCGAACATATTTTCACCGTACAGGGGCTGGGCGACGACCGTCCCTGGTGGAAACGTCTCTTCAAGAGGTAAAAACCGTGGTATCCCCAAGACAAAGCCGGATAATCAGAAATCTGTTCGGATTCATTTCAATCCCCCTGTTACTCTGCCTCTTCATTCTGATTTCTCCCCCGCTCTCCGTCGAAGCCGGCTGAGGCGAAGGTGACATTACCCTGACCGTGGATGTCAGCACCGGCGGCGGCAAAGTGGAGGTATTCGAGGAAACCCTCCGGGCTTTCCCTTATGCCGGTTCCTACCCGGCAAACACCGTCGTAAAAGTCAGAGCCATCGCCTCCTTCGGTTACGTGTTCACCGGCTGGGAAGGGCACCTGTCAGGCAGGGACAATCCGGAATTCATCGTCATGGACTGCAACAAGTGGATAGACGCCACATTCCGCATCGACTGGCGCCAGTTCGGGTTGCTTATCGGCTGTGTCCTTGTCGTCATGCTCCTCGTAACGGTCTTTATAGTACGGCGTAAGGGAACGGACGAATAATAAGTAGTGCCGAAGCTATTAGTCCTGTTTGTCTCATCCGCCTTTGCCATAAAGCAATCCCGCAGCTTCTTTATCATGCCCGACCACCAGCTGTTTCATTCCCTCGCCCTCTGTGTCATTCCCTCGCAGGAGGGAATCTCAAATTTTACTATACTGCCCTGTCTGCCTCTGTCCCTGCCTGTCCTCTGACCGTCTTTACGAGAAATCCCGATAACCTGATTCCAACGAAAACAAAAAATCAGGACGACGTCATAGTCTCGAAAAATCAGTATCGGTACAAAACTCGCGGTAGACCATTTGCATCTTGAGCAAAGGAGGAACTATCAACACGAAGAAGAAATAAGTTATGCGAGGGGAATATGCTTGTTCTTGACCTTCGGCTGATATACGGCAGTATGCTGCCGCTTTCATATTATTTATACCCCAATACTAATAGTCAAGATAAAAGAAACAATAATGAAAAACAATTCAAATGAGATCCAGAGCATACCTATACAATTTGATACAGATTTTTTTTC